>JAHJLF010000009.1 GCA_018821925.1 Candidatus Edwardsbacteria bacterium | reverse complement strand
CGCCGGGGATGGTGGCGATCACCAGGGCCGCCACATGCATCATGGTAAAGAACAAGGCGGCATGGAAGAACTGGCGGTAGCCCACCTGAAGCTTTTTCCCCGCAAAATCCTCTCCGCAGGCATACTGGCAAAGCTTGGCGCCCTCATCCTTCAATTTTGGGGCCATCACATCGCCCAGCTTGTAGATCAGGTAGGAGACCAAAGCGAAGATACCGAACCCGATGAACGGGGTGATCAGTATATTCCACTGGCTGAAAATTGACATATTGATATCCTCGTTTATTTTTTGCTTTTTATTTCAACATCTTCCCCACGAAAAACACGAAATTTTATTTTTAGTTCATTTCGCGTGTTTAGCGGGTAACGTCCTTACCCCTTTAGCTTGGTCAGGCTGCGGACATCCAGATTTCCGGTGTTCTTATAGGCGTTTATCACCAGGGCCAGGGCCACCGCCACGATGGAGACCTCTATCACGATGAAGGTGATCACCAGGCTCTGGGAGAAGAAGGTCTCCCCCCGGGCATACCCGGCGGTGATGAAGGACAGCACCGCCGATTTGGCCATGATCTCCAGGCCGATCAGCAGTTTGATCATGTTACGACTGGTCAGCAGGCAGTACAGCCCAATGAAGAACAGCAGCCCGACGAATATCAGATTGGTCACTACCATAGTTTGTGCCCTCCATCCTTGGCTTTTTCGGCGTCTATCTTATCCTGGGCGGTCAGTGGTTTCTCGCGGAACAGGGCCAGCACCCCGAATACTCCGCCGAAGATCACCGCGATCTGCCCGATCAGGTCCATGGAGCGGATGCCCCACAGGGTGGCTCCGAAGCTTTTCTCGGCATTGCCGTATCCGGCCGGAACATTGGAGAACAGCCCCTTCATCACCAGCAGATCGATGATGCCGAACAGCACCAGGAACAACGGAAACAGGTACATCGGCCAGCGCGATTCCTTTACCTGCTCCTCCGTCTTGGTCATGGCGATGGTGGAGACGAACAGCACCGTGATCAGTCCGGCCACCACCGAAAGTTCAAACACCGCGGCGTAAGGCGAATCCATCCGGTACAGCACCACCGCCAGCACGGCGCTCATGAAAGCCAAGCTCAGGGCCGCCCGTAGCAGGTCCTTGAAGAACACCGCCATACAGGCGAAACCGGCCAGCATTATCAGCAGTATAAGATTTATTAAGTCCATATTTTCTCCAAAAATATTTCGAAGTTAAGAACGTCTATCAGTAACCCGGACTATTGTCCGAACATTGAAAACCCATTGGCCCCGATGGAATTGGTCAGAGCGGTCATCCCCGGCTGGATCAGCTTGGCCGTGACCCAGGGATAGAACAGGCCCACCAGCAGACACAGGGCCGCCAGACAGAAAGTGGCGAAGGCCATATAGAACGGAACTTCCTTGACCTTCTCTAAGCCCACCGCCAGTTTTCCGAAAAAGGCTTTTCTTTGCATCAGCAGGAAATACCACAGGGTTAAAATGCTGGTGGCGATGGCGATGGCCGCCACTCCGACGTGATTGGCCTCCACCAGGGCCACGATTATCAGCAGTTTGCTCCAGAAGCCGTTGAAGGGCGGGATCCCGGCGATGGAGAAGGTCCCGATGGTGGTGGTCAGGCTGGTGATGGGCATTTTGTGGCCCACCCCGCCCAGCTTGGAGAGGTCTCTGGTGCCGGTGGCGTACTCGGTGGCCCCGGCGTCAAGAAACAGCAGGCTCTTGAAGGTGGCGTGGTTGAACAGATGGAACAGGGCCCCCATGATCCCCAGCGGGGTCCCCAGTCCCAGGCCCACCACAATGTAGCCGATCTGGCTGATGGACGAGTAGGCCAGCATCCGCTTGAAATCGTTCTGCCCCAGGGCGATCAGCGCGCCGATGACCATCGAGGCCACCCCCAGCCAGATCATGGCCTGGGAGACCGAGGCCGGCAGCCCGAAGATGTCGTACACCACCCTGGTCAGGGCGTAGATGCCGGAGACCTTGATCAGCACCCCGGACAGCATGGCCGAGATGGGCGCCGGGGCCGAGGGATGGGCATCCGGCAGCCAGGCATGGAACGGCACCATGGCCGCCTTCAGGCCGAAGCCCATCAGGAACAGGGCCAGGCACAGGCCGATCAGTTTTACGCTCATGCCGGTTCCCACCATCAGACCCAGCTCCTTGAAGTTCATGGTGCCGGTCATCAAATAGATGAAGGACATGGCCAGCAGAATGCCGGTGGTGGCCAGCACCGACAGCATCAGGTACTTGAAGGCCGCTTCCACCTCGTCGTGCTTCTGGCCGAAGGCCACCAAAGCGTATGAGGCCACCGCCGCCACTTCCAGAAAGACATACATGTTGAACAGGTCGACGGTCAGCACCAGCCCGTTCATCCCGGCCACCATTAAAAGGAACAGGGCGTAGTACGATCCCTTGGCCCCGTAGTGTTCCATGTAGTTGATGGAATAGATGCAGGCGAACAGCGAGATCAGGCTGATGGTGATCAACAGCAGCAGCGAAAAACCGTCCAGCATCAGGCCGGCCTTTAAGGGCAGGCCGATGGCCGCGGCATCCCACAGTATGCGGTGTCCGGCCGATATCAGGCGGATCTGGTACAGGCTCAGGGTCAGGAGGGCCGCCATGGTGGCCACCCCCAGGATATCGGGCAGTCCTTTCCACAGCCTGGAAAGCAGCGGCATCAGGGCTGCCATGGCTAAGGGTATGACAATGAATAAAAGCAACATGTTTAAGCTCCGCTATATTATATCATTTGACGTATTTTTACTTTACCAGGACCGCCAGGTAGATTACCAACAGGGCGAACCCGCCCACCGCCCAGGCCAGATAATTGGCATACAGCCCGTTGTGGTATTCCTTGAGCACCCCGGTGGTTACCCCGCCGACGAAGACGATCAGCTTCTCGTAGATGGCGTCTATCCCCCGGTCCACCACCTTGAACACCGCCCAGGCGGCGCCTTTCAGCAGGCCGTTGACGAACCACTCGTAGATGTCGAACACTCTGGCCTCGGCCCAGTCATAAAGCGTATGCATTACCGGCAGGTTGTGGATGGGCTCGGAAGCCAGGTAGGCCTTGCCCTGCCCCTTCTTGACCCCGTACTTGTGGATCAGGGCGGCGATCACCAGGCAGGCCAGGGATACCCACACGATCCAACTGAGGTGGAATACCCAGAACTCCATGGGACCACCCTCATGGCCGGCCATGATGGCTCTTCCCTCCAGCACCGGCTGGATCAGGTATTTTAAGGGCAGTTTGCTGTAGACCCCGAACAGGATACAGCCCAGGGCGATCACCAGCATGGGAACGGTCATGGCCCAGGACGGATCCTTGGGCGATTTATTGGGCATTTCAGGGCTCTGCTGTCCGAAGTAAGTGGAATGCCCCAGCTTTAAGAATGAAGCGAAGGTGAATATGGCGCCGATCCAGGCCGCTATGGGGAATATCATCTTGCCGGTCTCCACCGCGCCGTGGAACACCAGTTCCTTGGAAACGAAACCATTGAAGGGCGGCACGCCGGAGATGGCGAAGGCCGCCACCCAGAAGGCCACCCCGGTGATGGGCATCAGTTTGAACAGCCCGCCCAGTTTTTTCAGTTCGGTGGTTCCGGCCTGCTTCTCCACCGCTCCGCCGGTCAGGAACAGGGTGCACTTGTACATGGCGTGGTTGAGCATGTGGAACAATCCGCCTACGATCCCGGCCGGGACTCCGGTGCCGATGCCCAGGATCATGTAGCCCACCTGGCTGATGGCGTGGAACGACAATAATTTTTTATAATCCTTCTGGACCAGGGCCATCATCACCGCCAGAACTATGGTGATGGCGCCGATGGTCATCAAAAAGATGGACATGGTGCTGTTCATATGAATGGTGAACATCTCCAGAGAGATGCGTCCCAGCAGGTAGATGCCCAGCAGTTTCTCCAGGGCCGCCGGCAGGTAGGCCATGAACGGCAGTGGCGCGTCGATAGCGGCATCAGGGATCCAGGTGTGGAACGGCATGGCGCCGGCCTTGGCCATGGCCCCCAGGCCCATCAGCACGAAGGCGGCCGCCCCCAGTCCCATCGGCTCCAGGTGGATCTCGGACATGGTCAGGGTGCCGGACAGGTGCCAGGCGAAGATGATGCCCAATATCAGGGCGAAATCGGCGATGCCGGCGATCACCAGGGCCTTGGTGGCGGTCTTGAAGGCCTCCTTGTTGCCTATTGAGATCATTCCGTAGAGGGTCGCCAGTAAGGACTCCCAGAAGAACAACATTAATACGAAGTTATTGGAAAGGATGGCCCCGTTGGCCAGTCCGGCGGTCAGCAGGAAGTAAGCAAAAAACTCCTTGGAGCGGTCCTTTCCCTCCATGAAAGAGGCGGTATAAAGGGCCAAAAGGATCTCAAAACCGGCCGCCGCTAAAAGGATGAATTTGGGGAAATGATAGGCCCACAGGTCGAAATTTATCCCGAAGCTGGTCCAGGGCACGAACATTCTCAGCCCCTCGCCCCCTACCTTGAATATCACCACGGCATAATACATGGTAATGGCGGTGGCGATGATGGCCAGGATCTCCTTGCCCCACTTTATGGACTTGGGCAGGATGAAGGTCAGAATCCCGGCGATGATGGGAACCAGGATCGGTATCAGCAGAATGTTTGGATTCATCTCAATACCCCCAATATATCATGAATGGCAGGATTTCCCAAGACGTCGCGGACGGCGATATTGACCAGGTCCATCGGGTATTTGACCAGGATCCCGGCGGCCAGCGAAAGGATGGCCAGGGAGGCCACCACCCAGACCATGGTCGGGGTCCCCTCTTTATGGGCATGAATGCTGGGGTCGCGGGCCTCGCCCAAAAATACCAGGGTGAACAGCCGCATCAGATAGACCAGGGTCAGCAGGGCGGTAAAGATGGCCAATGCGCCGATGACGATATGGTTGGACTTGATGATGCCCTGGATGACCATGAATTTGGAGAAGAATCCTCCGAAGGGCGGCACGCCCACAATAGAGAAGACGCACATGATAAAGGCCACTGCGGTGATGGGCATGGCCTTGATCAGCCCGCCCATCTTGGTGATATCCTTGGTGCCGGTGCCGTGCTCGATGACCCCGGCGGCCAGGAACAGCCCGCCCTTGCCCAGCCCGTGCATCAGGATGAAAAGCAGGGCTCCGGCCACCCCGATGGTGTTGAAGGCGGCCAGCCCCATGAATATATATCCTATCTGGCTGACGGTGGACAGGGCCAGGATCCTCTTTATATTTGTTTCGATCAGGGCCGCGCAGGCCGAGACCATGGCCGACAGCAGGCCTATGATCATCAGGTATGTTTGCCAGTCTCCCGGGATCACGAAGGTGTAGTTGAATATCCGGGCGAAGGCATAGACTCCTATCTTGACCAGCACCGCGGCGTGCAGCAGGGCGGTCACCGGGGTGGGCGCCACGCCGGCGTCAGGCAGCCAGGTGTGGAACGGCAAAGTGGCGCTCTTGGCGAAGATGCCCATGGTTATCAAAGCCACCGCCAGTCCGCCGATGGGGAAGCCACGCATGTCCAGCATATTGAAGGTGCCGGTCTTGGCGTATACCAGAACGAAGCCCAACAGCATGAACACCGCTCCCCCGGCTGTCACTAAGAAGGCCTTGTCAGCCTTGACCACCACTTCCTTATCGCGGAAGAAGCCGATCAGGCGCCAGGAGCAGATGCCGGTGATCTCCCAGAATACGTACATCAGGATCAGATTGGCCGAAAACACCAAGCCCATCATGGCTCCCAAAAACAAAACCACCATCAGAAAATATTCCTGCTGATAGTGGTAGTCCTTGATATAGCCCAGCGAGTAGATGATGATCATGGTGCTGATCAGAGACGAGGCGATGGCCATGAAGACCGACAGCCCGTCCACCACGAAGGTGGCATCCACTCCCAGTCCGATGGCCCTCTGGAAGACGTGGGTCTCGCCCGAGAAGGCCGCCGGTAAAAGCGTAATGGCAAAAAAAGTAGTGGCCAGCCCCAAAACAACCGCCCAGGCGTTACGCCCTGGCTTGGAGGCCAGCCCTATCAAAGGCAAGGTAAAGGCCCCGATGATAGGGACCAATATCGTTGCCAGCAAAGAGAATTCCCACCCCATAAAAACTCCTAATGCTGTATTAAATTGCTAAACTTTGGCAAAGGCCATCTTATTTTTTGCGATGCCGCTTGTGGTGAGTTGGACCGAACCATAAATGATCCGCCTAAGGCGGACTGGTATTGCCAACAAGGCCGTTTTGCGGCCTTTGTGAAGATGCCCAGCGATAGCCTTTAGGCTATCGCGCCCCAAGCAAGGCGCCTATAATGGGTATTTGCCAAAGAGTATTAAATTAAATGGAAACAAGATATTTTACAATAAATGGCCCGGTATGTCAAGGGTAAATTATCCGGCCGGTTTTAGGGGTGGATAACAATTAGTGGTATTAAAGCAGACTGTATGGCACTATCTGTAGTGGCGGATAAGACAAAAAGCCGCCTTTCGGCGAACTCACCCCGGCCATTCCCTTTCGCTCCGAAAATAGAGCAATGACCTGCCCACTTCGCTTGGCACAACAATGATGCAAACCTCAGTGCAGGCTCTCTCTTTTAAAGAGAGGGGTTGGGGCGAGTTAAACAAGTAGCCCCGCAGTAAGGCGGGGTTGATCTATTCCTATCTTAAAAACTAGCAGAATGCAACCATAGTACTAAAAACCACATAAATGGATGACTTCTCTCAATGCAAGTATTTACATTATATTATCGAAATTTATCACATGCATTATTTGATTTTAATGTTTCCATAGCCCGTTTTACATTTTTGCGGGCCATGTTGTAATCTATTATTTTATAAGGATAAATAATTTCAATTTCCTTTATACTTGGAATACGCTGTTTCCGTTTTATTTGTTTACTTATCGGCAAACCAGTCGACCAAAGCACATTGAATTCAGGCCCGATTATAGATATTATCAAATAAATTTGATTCTGAATTTCAGTAATATTTTTGGGTTCAAGTTGAGTAAGCGTTTCTCTGCTGAAATAAATATCAATAATAAGATAAGCATCTGCACCTAAACAATACAATATTTCATCGGATAATTGTTTTTCCCTTTTTTCATCAGCATAATAGCGATATGCCTTCCCATTCGGGAAATAACACGAATCCCCTTTTGTATTCGGATAAAATCTGAAATACCAAAGATATCGGTCGTCATTATTCAGAGCATTATAGATTGAATCGCATTTTTCTTTTGACGTTAGCGGAGAGATTAATTTAAATAATCCCCTAGATGCAAGCTCGCGCTGCACGATCCCGGTCAAACTGTCGCAACACGATTTGTATTGTGCCTTACCCCCCCAAAGGTTATACTTATTATTGATCACGTTGGTGCGATAAAATACAGAATTATCTATATAACTGTCAATTACCTCAGGCGAAATATTAAATAAATCCGAATTATCATATGTGCCATATAAGGAATCGAACAATTCCCAGGTTGGTTTCTTCCCCTTGGCCCTAACAACAGCTTTTACCTTTTCCAAAATTTTATCGGTCTTTATTTGATAACTGTAGGAGTCAACCCATTTGCCCATGCCTGACAGCGAATCTTTCTTTTGTACATCTGCATAATTGCCGACATAGCCTTTGATCAGTTTAGATTTGATTCTTTCCCTAAAATCATCGATGCATCTATCATCTGGAAAATTTGCGCTGTCGAACTCGCATTTATCAGCGTATTCATCAACATAACCGGCAGGCAATAGGGCTATGTTATTTATCTCAGGCGAAGTGAACACTGTGGTTTTATTCTCCCCGTGGGCTGTTACAAAACCTAATATATTCAAAATAAAACAGGCAAAAAGAATTTTCCGCATTTTAACTTCCTTTTTAAATTAATAACATAAATTAGCATACCAAAACCAACCTCCGCCTGTCAACAAGAAACCCCGCCTTTCGGCGGGGTTTCTTCTGAATTCAATATTCTAAATTCCGTATTCCCGGATATTAGTACATATCCCCGTATCCGCCGCCGCCCTGCGGCATCGGCATGGGCTTCTCTTCCTTGGGCTTCTCGGCGATGACGCACTCGGTGGTCAGCAGCAGGCCGGCGATAGAGGCCGCGTTCTGCAGGGCGATTCGGGCCACCTTGGTGGGATCGATCACTCCGGCTTCCACCAGGTCCTCCACCTTGTCCTTGTCGGCGTTGTAACCAACGTTGACCGAAGTGTTCTTCTTGATCTCGTCCACGATCACGGCGCCTTCCACCCCGGCGTTGTTGGCGATCTGCCTCATGGGCTCCTCCAGCGAACGGCGGATTATATCCACCCCGATCTTGATATCGCCCTTGGCCTTGATGGCATCCAGGGCCGGCATGGCGCGAATGAATGCCACGCCGCCGCCGGGGATGATGCCTTCCTCAACCGCAGCTCTGGTGGCATGCAGGGCATCCTCCACCCGGGCTTTTTTCTCTTTCATGGCAGTCTCGGTGGGAGCGCCGACGTTGATGATTGCTACGCCGCCGGCCAGCTTGGCCAGGCGTTCCTGCAGTTTCTCCTTATCGTAATCGGACTTGGTCTCTTCGATCTGGGCGCGGATCTGGCCGATGCGGGCCTGAATGTCCTTGGTCTTTCCGGCGCCTTCCACGATGGTGGTGTTGTCCTTGTCAACGGTGATGCGCTTGGCCCGGCCCAGGTCTCCGATGACGGTATTCTCTAATTTGAAGCCCAGCTCCTCGGAGATGACCTTGCCGCCGGTCAGGATCTCGATATCCTTCAGCATCTCTTTGCGCCGGTCGCCGAACCCGGGCGCTTTCACGGCGCAGACCTGCAGGGTGCCCCGCAGTTTGTTGACCACCAGGGTGGCCATGGCCTCGCCCTCCAGGTCCTCGGCGATGATCATCATCGGCTTGCCTACCTGGGCCACTTTCTCCAGGATGGGCAGCAGTTCCTTCATGGCCGAAATCTTCTTGTCGTAGATAAGTATATAGGCGTCCTCCATGACGGCTTCCATGCGCTCGGCATTGGTCACGAAATAGGGTGAGATGTAGCCCCGGTCGAACTGCATCCCTTCCACGGTCTCCAGGGTGGTGTCCATGCCCTTGGCCTCTTCCACGGTGATGACCCCGTCCTTGCCCACCTTCTCCATGGCGTCGGCGATCAGGTCGCCGATGGTGCGGTCGTTGTTGGCGGAGATGGTGGCCACATTGGATATCTCGGCCTTGCCCTTGGTGGGCTTGGATATCTTCTTGAGCTCGTTGATCACGGTCTCCACCGCCAGGTCGATGCCCCGCTTGAGGTCCATGGGATTGGCCCCGGCGGTGACGTTCTTGATGCCCTCGCGGCAGATGGCCTGGGCCAGCACGGTGGCGGTGGTGGTGCCGTCGCCGGCGATATCGGAGGTCTTGGAAGCCACTTCCTTGACCATCTGGGCGCCCATATTTTCAAAGGGATCTTCCAACTCAATTTCCTTGGCTACGGTCACGCCGTCCTTGGTCACCAGCGGCGAGCCGAATTTTTTCTCCAGGACCACGTTGCGGCCCTTGGGGCCCAGGGTCACCTTGACGGCGTTGGCCAATTTATCCACGCCCCTTTTTAAGGCTTCCCGAGCCTTGACATCGTATTCTATCATCTTGCCGTTTGACATATGATTTTCTCCTTATTCCTCTATATGATTTTTTATTTTCTGGTTTAAAAGCGCCACGTCATACCCGCGCAGGCGGGTATCCAGGTGGATTCCCGTTTTCACGGGAATGACATTTGGCATTCTATTAATTTATTTTTCGTGGATGATGGCCATGACGTCGTCGGACGACATGATCAGGTATTCCACATCGTCGATCTTGACCTCGGTGCCGGAGTATTTGCCGTAAAGCACCTTGTCGCCCTTTTTGATGTCCATCTCCATCCTGGTTCCGGAGTCGGAGATCTTGCCCGGGCCCACCGCTACCACTTCGCCCTCCATGGGCTTTTCCTTGGCGGTGTCGGGAATGATGATCCCTCCCTTTTTGGTTTCCTTGTTCTCTGCAGGCTTAACCAATACCCTGTCGCCTAATGGCTTGATTTTGGTAACCGTTGACATACCGTCCCTCCTGAATTGTTATGGTTTTATTACTTTTTTGAATTTGTGAAATTGAACAACTTATAATTATAATCAAAATTCCGCAGAATTTCAAGTCCTATTATCTTTGCCGGAGATATCTTTTTGCTCTTTTGTGCCCATTTAATTGGTAATAATAAGTTCGTCAGCCGTCAGCAATAGACCTAACATTTTTGTTTGCAACGGAATACAGATCAATGCGTTCAATTATTGCCTGCCCCTTTTCAATATCCTGGCCGGTGAGGGCATTGACTATCTGCCCGATCTTGGCCCCGCTGACGTTCATTTTTAGCCGGACGATAAACCCGCCTTCGGCCAAAATGATGTCCATCACCTGTTTTCTGATATCCGCTTCGATCAGCAGGCTTTTTTTCATTATCCGGATCGGCCAGGCAGGCTGATCTTCAAATTTTGATCTTATGGCCGCAGCATCACCCTGCCATTTGACCATATAATCGGCCGCTTCGGCCAATTCCGATATCGACCGGGCATTGCTCATGATCGGCTTGACGGCCGATATCTCCATTCCCCGGGGCAGATGTTTATTAAGATCATTGATAGACTCTGCCGAAGCCGGGCGGTCCAGCTGGATATCCATGTATTCCCCCCGGCTGGTGATGCCCAGCGGCAGCGGCGGCCCGAAAGAGACCTTGGGATGCGGCGAGAACCCCTGGGAATAGGCGATGGGCAATCTTGCCCGGCTGATGGCTCTCAGCCAGACCCTGGTCATATCCAGATGCGAGATAAATTTTATCTCCGGCCCCTTGGTATATTTTAAACGGAAGCGGGTCTTGGCCAGCGGCGCCGCCTGGGGCAACATCTTCCGCGCCCGCCCGAATCCATCATCCTCTGCATTCTTTTCAATCTTTTGAACCTTTTCAACCTCTTGAACATTTTCATCCTTACTCAGTCCGGCAGCCCGGCACCCTATCCCGCATCCTGTGCAATCACCGATCCGGCAATCCGGAGTAACGAAATTTTGATGGGCCCTTTCCCTTTCGGCCAGCAGGAATTGTTGTTTGACCCCGTAATCGATATGGCCCCAGGCCAGCGGCTGGCCGGTATCCCTAGCCCCGGTGTAGATAGCGCTATCGGTGCCGGACTCGGTCAGGGCCTCCTGCCACTTGAGCCAGGAGAAATGCTCGCTCCACTGGTCGAACTTGCAGCCCTTGCGCCAGGCGGCTTCTATGGCAGCTGACAATTTCCGGTCGCCCCGCGATAATATGCCTTCCAAAGCAGATGATTCGGGGTCGTGCCACTTGAATTGCACCCGGGCGCTTTTGAGCCCTTTGTTAAGATGGCCGATCTTGTCCCTGATGACCTGCAGATCGTCCTGGGCCTCCCACTGAAATGGGGTCTGCGGCTTGGGCACGAACGGCGAGACCGCCACCTTGATGCTGATGCCGAACCCGGCCGCTTTTCGGCACAAGGCGATCATGGCGTCCAGGTCCTCCTGGGTCTCGGTAGGCAGGCCGATCATGAAGTACAGTTTGACCATCTTCCAGCCGTTTCCCTTGGCCAGCTTGATCACCGCCAGCAGATCGTCATCCGACAATCCTTTGTTGATGACATCCCGCAATCGCTGGCTGCCGGCCTCCGGAGCAAAGGTCAGCCCGGATTTTTTTATCTTCTTCAGGGCCAAGGCCACCTCCTGATTGAAGGAATCCAGCCGCAATGACGGCACCGAGATGGAAACCCGCCGGCTGGCAAAACAGCCGTTGAGCTTATTGAGCAGTCCCAAAAAATCGGGGTAATCATTGGTGGACAGCGACAGCAGCGAGATGTCGTCCCAGCCGCTGGCGGCGATGCCCTCCTTGGCCAGCTTGACTATGTCCTCCTGGGAGCGGTAGCGCACCGGGCGGTAGATCATCCCGGCCTGGCAGAAACGGCATCCCCTGGTGCAGCCCCGGGTGATCTCCACTGTAAACCTGTCGTGGGTCACTTCTACCAATGGAACTATGGGGGGATGCGGGGCATCCTCTATCTTCAGGTTTGGGATGGTGCGTTTTTTTATCGAGTCGCTTGACGAGTGAATGGCCGGAACATAGACCCCGGATATCTTAGCCAGCCTTTCTATCTTCTGTTTTCTATCTTCTTTATTTTTCTTGGCCTCCCGCATGGCCTGGCAGATCTCAATTATGACCTCCTCACCATCGCCGATGACAAAACAGTCGAAGAACGGAGCCATCGGCTCGGGGTTGGCGCAGCAGGAACCGCCGCCGATGACGATGGGGTGGCCCTCCCTGCGGTCAATTGATCTGATGGGCACCTGGGCCAGATCCAGCATATTGAGAACGTTGGTATAGCCCAGCTCGGTCTGCAGAGTGATGCCCAGGATATCAAAATCCTTTAGCGGACGCTTGCTCTCCCAGGCCCACAGGGGAATGTTCTGCTCCCGGAGTTTGGCTTCCAGGTCTATATCGGCCGAATAGGAACGCTCGGCCAGGGCATAGGGTAGTTTGTTGACGATGGTGTACAGGATGGCCAGCCCCAGCCCGGACATGCCTATCTCGTAAAGATCCGGAAAGGCCAGCGCCAGGCGCACCTCGGCCTGGTCCCAGTCCTTGTGAACGGCGTTGAGCTCGTTATTGGTATACCGCCCCGGCTTGTTGATTAAGGGGAGAATCCCCTCTATGTGGCTTGAATTCTGCATATTGAAGCCGTCATTGTATCATATATAAAAGGATTATGCAAATGGCGATAAAAAGCCCAGGCATTGCTGCCTGGGATAGAATCACTTTGACCTAAACTTAACTTGTCAACTCCTCCATCTTCTTCTTATAATCAATATCCGGGGTCTTTTCGTAAAGCCGGGAATAGATTTCCAGGGCCTTCTTGCGGCATTGCTCATCATTGGCCAGCTTGAACAGCTCAAAATTTATCACCGCCTGCTGATCCGGCTGTTCGGCCTCAGCCAGAAGTTCCCCGATTAGCCGGATCCCTTCTTCTTTGTCCTTGATCCCGACAAGCTTTGCCTGGAGCAGATGGCATTTGAAGATTGTATCCTTTTTATTGATCGATTGGGCGATCTCAAGAGATTCTCGGCATAATTTTTCAGCCTTCGCATATTCACCCAGTTCGAAATGCGCCTCGCCAGCCTCCTGCAGAAACATTGTCAGGTAATATTTCAGTCCGATCTCCCGGGCCAGGCCGATGGCCCGGTCATAAGCCTCAATCGCCTGGCCATAATCCCGATTTATCAAATGGATACTGCCCAGGTGGCTGTAACTGAGACTTAAGCCTTTTTTATCGCCCAATTCGCCGGCTATTTTAAGCCGGGCCCGAATGCCCTCCATTCCCTTTTGATGATGCCCCAGCATCACCTGAACCGCCGACATGTTTCCCAGAGCGATGCTCAACGAATGTTTATCCCCAAAATACCTTGCCCATTTAATCAGGTGTTCCCAGCATTCCAGGGCCCGGCGGTAATCCCCCAGGGACAGGTACACCCACCCCATATTGCCCTTGTCTATACAGGCGTTAAGACGATCCCCGGCCTGGTCGTCGGCTTGGAAGGCCCTTTGGTAATACTCCAGGGATTTGAGGCTGTCGCCCATATCGCCGTAGATGTTGCCCAGGTTGTTCATAGCGATGGACATCCCGGCCCGGTCCTGGCAGGCGGCCGCCAGTTCCAGGGATCTTTCAAAGCACTCCAGGGCCAATTCATAATTTCCCTGCTGGCTGTGGCTGTTGCCTATCTTGTTGAGAACCTCGGATAGACTCCTGGAATCCCCGGTCGACTGGTAATGATCGCGGGCGGCGCCAAGCAGCTCCATGGCGTGACCCGATTCGCCCCGGTTATGCAGCATCTTGCCCATTTTGCTCTGGCTCCTAGCCAGGCACTCGGAATGCCCGGCGGAACGGGCCTGCTCCAAGCTCTGGCCGTAGATCGCTTCCGCCTCGGCCCAGCGGCCGGTAAGTTCCAGCACCTCTCCCTTCCTCAGGTGGACATCAAAGGCGTAGTATCCAGGCTGGCTCCTTCCGGATTTGAGCCAAAGTATGGCGGGATTGTATTTGTGCATCGGAACTCGTCCTATGATTGATGATCAGGGCCATCTTCAAAATTATATGATATGACATATCCCGGCATCGTGTCAACGATAATTTACCCGTTAGTACTTGACAACGGGGGCCGGGATATGTATAATTGGCATATGCTAATAACTGTTTGGAGAGTCTATGTCCCGGCCCTGTAAATTCAGAAACGTCAGCCACCGGCCGGAGGCGGTCTACTTCAAGCCCCGGGCCATTCCTATGACAATGCTGGACGAGGTGATATTGACCTTCGACGAATTGGAGAGCCTGCGGCTGGCCGATCTGGAAGAGCGCTATCAGGAGGAAGCCGCCCCCCGGATGGGGGTATCCAGGCAGACCTTCGGCAATATTCTCAAAAGCGCCCGTAAAAAGGTGGCCGACGCCCTGGTCAATTCCAAGGCCCTTCGGATCGAGGGCGGAAACATAAATATTTCAGATGATACAAGAACCAACAAATGTATAAGGAGAATAAAATGAAGCTATGCATACCAACCAGCGATGATCTGGGATTAAAATCCGCCATCAGTGGTCATTTCGGCGGGGCGCCCTTTTTCTTGATCGTCGACACCGAAACCGGCTCTCTGCAATCGGTAAAGAACCAGAACGAACACCACTCCCACGGCATGTGTCAGCCCTTAAAATCACTGGCCGGGCATGAGATAGATGCCGTGGTCTGCGCCGGCATAGGAGCCGGGGCATTGAACAAACTCAATGCCTCCGGGATAAAAATTTTAAAAGCAACCGGAAAAACAGTGGAGCAGCTGGTGGCCGCCTTCAAAAACAATTCATTGCCGGAATTCTCGGCTATAACGGTCTGCACCACCCATGACTGCCATTGAAATCCGACCAGATCAAAAAAGCCGTTGGGGTTTCCCAACGGCTTTTTGTTATATTCCTGGCTAACCCAAATTCCTCAGCACCTTCTTGGCCACTTCCTTCAGGGTCTCGAACACCCCGTAACCCTGATGAGCCACCGTCTCGAAATCCGGCACCCCCCATTTATTAAGTTGGGTCCGCAATTCGTCCACCGAAGCGATATTAGGCAAATCCCGCTTGTTGTACTGAATGATGAAGGGTATGGTCTCAATGTTAAACCCGTTCTCGGCCAGATTGTCCCGCAGATTGGCGATGGATTCCAAATTGGCGTCCAGCCGCTCCACCTGGGAGTCGGCCACGAATACCACCCCGTCCACCCCTTTCAGGATCAGCTTGCGGCTGGCATTGTAAAATACCTGCCCCGGCACGGTGTAAAGATGGAACCGGGTCTTGAAGCCCTTGATGCTCCCCAGGTCCAGCGGCATGAAGTCAAAGAACAATGTGCGGTCCAACTCGGTGGCCAGGGAGATCAGCTTGCCCTTGGCTTCCGGCGCCACTTTGGAGTATATGTATTTGATGTTGGTGGTCTTGCCGCACAGCCCGCAGCCGTAATACACGACCTTGCAGTTGATCTCGCGGGATGAGTAATTAATTAAAGACACAACAAATCCTCCCGCTCACTTGAAAAGGTTGTCCACCTCGGACTCGGCCTCCGAGGCGAAATCACTGCCCAGAGGAGACGGGCCGCCGGATCCCGGGCCGCCCTCCAGTTTGGAGAATATGGCCTGGAAAAGCTTGATCAGCTCGGCCACCGTCTGCTTGACCCTGACCCGGACCAGGCCCAAAGTGGTCCGCTGGTCGAACACCACCGCCAGCATTACCCGGGCCTCGATGGAGGCCACGTAGATGTTCTGCTTTTCCCCCTGGTGAAACAGGGTGGCGAATTCCTTCTCCCCAACCAGCATGGCCAGCTGGCTGGTGGCGGCGAAGTCCGCCGCCGACAGCGAGGCGAAAGAGGTGGTGTCCAGCTGGCTGATGTCTCCGGCCGTGGTGATCAGCTGTCCGGCCTTGTCGATCAACAGCACCGACAGGGCATTGGTGTTCTTGAGAAGCTCGTTCAGCTTCTCGCTGATCGTCCAGAAATCGTCTTCAAAGACATTTACATTTTCCGACACTTTTCAATACCTCATTATAAAAGGTAAATATTTTACAGGGAACATTTTTTGTTCAGATGCTCCCAACGGGCATCAATGTCCTTCTGTATCTGGGCGATGATGGTCTGATGTTCGGGTTTCTTTAAATGGCGGAAGCGTTCCTGCTGGAACATCCATTCGTCTATGGGCTTTCGTTCCTTGGGGGTGTAGTTCAGCTTGTACTGGCCGTCCTCCACCTCGTACAGCGGCCAGAAATTGGTCTCCACCGCCAGCCGGCCCAATTCGGCGGTCAACTCCGGCGGATAGCCCCAGCCCAAGCGGCAGGGCTGTAGTATGGCAATGAAGGCCGGGCCGCCCTTGGCCAGGGCTTTTTCCACCTTTTTGGTGAAGTCCGACCAGTTGCCCACCACGCTCTGGGCCACATAGGGTATGCCGTGAGCCGCCATGATCTCGGTCAGGTTCTTGCGGAACTGGACCTTGCCGGGTATCTTTTTCCCGTTGGGGCTGGTGGTGGTGGAGCTGCCCTTGGGGGTGGCCGAGGAGCGCTGGATCCCGGTGTTCATGTAGGCCTGGTTGTCGTAGCAGATGTACAGCATATTGTGGCCCCGTTCCATGGCGCCTGAAAGCGCCTGCAGCCCGATATCGTAGGTGCCTCCGTCGCCGCCGAAGGCGATGAACCGGATGTCCTCTTTGATCTTGCCCTGGCGATGCAACGACTGGTAGGCCGCCTCCACCCCGGAGATGGTGGCCGCCGAGTTCTCGAAGGCGCTGTGAATAAAGGGCACGTCCCAGGCGGTATAGGGGAAGATGGTGGATACCACCTCCAGACAGCCGGTGGCGCAGGTGGTCACTACCGGCTTGTCGCCGGCGGCCAGCAGAGCCTGGCGGGCCACGATAGTGGCCCCGCACCCGGCGCAGGCCCGGTGTCCCCCGGTGAATTTATCGCCCCTGGCCGCCAGTTCTTTAAGATTTGCCATTTTTATATTCCTTGTAATAAAATTCTTACTTCAGAATTCTAAATTCTGTATTCTTTTAGGTCTACTCCCTGACCCCCAGATAGTTCACCGAATCGGCCTTGACCTTGCCGGCCTTCAGGTCCAGGAACAAACCTTCGATCATCTCCATGTCTATCTCCCGCCCGCCCAGGCCGTAGACCACGCCCGCGATCTGGGGACGCTTGGCTGAGCCGTAGAGGGCCGAACGGACCTCGGTGAACACCGGGCCGCCGAAACCGCCCACCGAATCGGAGCGATCCAGCACCGCCACCGTCTTTATGTTCTCCAACGCTTTTACGATCTCTTCCGTGGGAAACGGCCGGAATACGCGAACCTTGAGCAGTCCGGCCTTGACCCCCTGCTTCCGCAGTTTATCAATGACCACCTTGGCGGTGCCGCAGGTGGAGCCCAGTGCCACGATGGCCACCTCGGCGTCGTCCAACTGATATTTTTCTATCAGGTCGTAGCCGGTATCGAACTTCTGGCCGAATTCGGTGCCCACTTCCTTGATGACTTTCAGGGCGTTGTTCTGGGCATCCACCATGGCCCGGCGATGCTCAAAATAATAGTCGGTCAGGTTGATGGCACCGATAGTAAAGGGCTTCTTGACGTCCAACAGGTGCATCATGGGGTCGTAATCGCCGATGAACTTCTGGACCTCGGCGTCCGACAGGGTATCTATCCGCTCCATGCCGTGGGAGATGATGAAGCCGTCGGTGGTGACCATCACCGGCAGACGGACGTCCTTGTGCTCTGCTATCCGCATCGCCTGGATCATGTTATCGTAGGCCTCCTGGGCGTTCTCGGAGAAAATGTGGATCCAGCCGGCATCGCGGCAGCCCATGGAGTCGGAATGATCGCAGTGGATGTTGATGGGGGCCGACAGCGCCCGGTTGACATTGGCTATTACTATGGGCAGTCGCAAGCCGGCCGCGATGTAGACCATCTCGTACATCAGGGCCAGGCCCTGGGAACTGGTGCCGGTCATGGTGCGGGCCCCGGCTGCGGCCGATCCGATGCAGGCAGACATGGCCGAGTGCTCGGACTCCACCGCCACGAACTCGGTCTTGACCTCGCCGTCGGCCACGTATTGGGAGAATATCTGGACGATCTCGGTGGCCGGGGTGATGGGATAGGCGGCCACCACGTCGGGATTGATCTGCTTCATAGCCAGAGCCATGGCCTCGTTGCCGGTCTTGGCCAAAATGATCTTCTGCATGCTATTTGACCTCCTCTTCCATGGTAATGGCCTTGACCTTCTTCTTTCCCGGGCACTCGTGGGCGCAGATGCCGCAGCCCTTGCAGTGCTCCAGATTGAAGCCTGTGACCTTGCCGTCCTTTAGTATGACGGCCGAATCCGGGCAGTATACCCAGCAGAACAGGCACTGGATGCAGTTCTCCGGGTTATAGATCGGGCGGGAGCTTCTCCAGTCCCCGGTCTTGAAATCGACGGCTGTGCCGCCCTTTTCTATATTGCCCCCCAGGGCCAGTTCCTTATATTTCTTCAGTTCGCTCATGCCGATTTTACCTCCTGTGCCGCCCGCTTCATGGATTGGATGTTCCCCTCGATCACCTCCGGCCGGTGGGCGAATTTTTTGGCCAGTTTCTTCTGGGTGTCCTCTAGCATGCTGTCAAAATCCAGCATCCCGGTAACCTTGACCAAGGCGGCCAGCATCGGAGTATTGGGGATCCTCCTGCCGATGGTCTCCTCGGATATCTTGGAGGCGTCCACCGTAAATATCTTGCCGTCAAACTTGACGCTTTTTTTTATCTCCGCTACGCTCAGCCCGGTGTTGATGATCAGGGTTCCCTCCTGGCCCAGGCCGGCGGTAACGTTGATCGAGGCCATCAGGGTGGGATCCAGCACCACCACCACGCTGGGAGATTTAACCGGACAATGCATGAGTATGGGCTGGTCGTCAATCCTATTGAAAGACTGCACCGGAGCCCCCATCCTCTCCGGTCCGTACTCGGGAAAGGCCTGCACGTACTTACCGACCGACAAAGCGGCATCGGCAAACAGCAGTGCGGCGGTCTTGGCGCCCTGGCCTCCCCGACCGTGCCATCTGATCTCTACCATGTTGTATCTTTAACTCCTGTAATAAGTTTCCAAAATCGTTGCCATTTTTTGAGAATACTTAGTATATTCCAAAACGGGATAAATGTCAATAAATTTTAACACCGCCCGGAATGGGGATGGTTAACGCCTAGATCGTCTTAATATGCAGATCCTTAAGCTGCCGCTCGTCCACCTCAGAGGGACTGCCCTCCATCAGGCCGCTGCCGGAAGTGGTCTTGGGAAAGGCGATCACATCGCGGATGCTGTCCCCTCCGGTGATCATGGTCAGGATCCGGTCCAGCCCGGGAGCTATGCCGCCGTGCGGCGGTGCGCCATACTCAAAAGCCTCCAGTAAAAATCCGAACTTCTTGGTGGCTTCTTCGGGCGAAAGCCCCACCACCTTCATCACCTTTTCCTGGATGTCGCGGCGGTGGATACGGATGGAGCCCGAGGCCAGCTCGGAGCCATTGGCCACCAGGTCATACAACTGACCAAGCACTTTACCGGGATCTGTTTCGAGATATTCCAGATGCTCCTCCCTGGGCATGCTGAACATGTGATGCTCGGCCACCCAGCATTTCTCCTCTTGGTTGTAATGGAACAGCGGGAAATCGGTGATCCAGGCAAAAGCGAATTTGTCCTTGGGGATCATATCCATCCGCTTGGCGCACTCGACCCTCAGCGCCCCCAGAGCGGCAAAGACGACCGACGGCTGGTCGGCCACGAACAGCATGATGTCGCCGTCCTTGGCGGACATGACGTTTATCAGTTCCTTGCCCAAGTCACCCACGAAGAATTTGGCTATTGAGCCCTCCAAAGATTCCCCGGAGACTTTGGCCCAGGCCAGCCCCTTGGCGCCGTATATTTTGGCGAACTCGGTCAGCCCGCCGATATCCTTGCGGGACCATTTTCCCCCGCCCGGCACGCAGATGCCCTTCACCTGGCCCTTATTCTCCAGGGCCTGCTTAAAAACGGTAAATTCCGATTTAGCGGCCACGGCGGCGATGTCGCACAGCTCCAGTCCGAAACGCATATCCGGCTTATCGGAGCCGAAGCGGTTCATGGCCTCGGCATAGGCCAGCCTGGGGAACGGGGTCTGGATCTCTATGCCAGCCACCTGCGAAAAAACCTCCTTGAACATCCCCTCGGCCATGGCGAATACTTTGTCCTGGGTGGCAAAGCTCATCTCGATGTCTATCTGGGTATGCTCCGGCTGGCGGTCGGCCCTTAAATCCTCGTCACGCAGACAACGGGCGATCTGAAAATACTTGTCGAAGCCGGCCACCATCAATATCTGCTTGTATATCTGGGGCGACTGGGGCAGGGCGTAGAATTTGCCCGGCTGGACCCGGCAGGGAACTAAATAATCCCGGGCCCCCTCGGGAGTGCTACGGGTCAGCAGCGGAGTCTCGATCTCTAGAAAATTCTGGGCGCTAAGATAATTGCGCACCGCCAGGATGAAATTGTGCCGCAGGATGATATTCTGAGCCAGCGCCGGACGCCGCAGGTCCAGATAGCGGAATTTAAGGCGCAGGTCCTCCGAGGCGGTGGTCTGGTCCTCAATCACAAAGGGCGGCACGGCCGAACTGTTGAGTAGTTTGACCTCGCCGGCCAGCACTTCGATCACCCCGGTGGCCATACTGGTATTGGCCTGGCCCTGGGGTCGGTTCCGCACCGCGCCCTTGACTGCGATCACGTATTCGGACTTCAGTTCCTTGGCCGCCTCGGTCAGTTCGGCGTTCTGGGCCGGATCGAACACCACCTGGGTGATGCCGTAGCGGTCCCGCAGGTTGATGAATATCAGCCCGCCGTGGTTGCGGCTGCGATGCACCCAACCGCATAGGATTGCCTGCTGGCCGATATGTTCAGAACGAAGCTCCCCGCAGGTGTGGGTGCGTTCCCAGTTGCCTAAGGTTTCAAGTTTCATAAAGCCTTTATTTTATTGAATAACTGATAAGTTTCGTAGAATCTTCGGGGTTAAAAACAAAGCCAACATTGGGCGCATACCATTTTACAGTTGAGACAGGATCCTCTCTAATATTATCCCTTTTCCTTAATATTTTATAGCAATTTGGGAAAGTACCAGCAGGAACAGTGATGCTACCAAGGCCAATAACATACATAGAATCATAATTCGCTAATAATGGGTATGGTGTCACTTCCCATTTTAAGCCAACATATAAAGGATACTTAAGCAACACCAAAATATAGTTTGTATCTGACAGGCTAGGATACCGGCGTATTTCCTTATCGGTTTTTTGTAAATACACCTTCATAGTATAACCTGCAGTTATTGTGTAAAGCGCATAAACCAAAGAACCGGTAGACAAGGTATCAGTTTCTCCTATGGAATCCGTATAATCCCAAAATGATGAATACTTCCACCATGACCCTGAAGATATTGGATAATAATCCGATTGTGTTGTACCATCACTCCCTACCGGATTTTTCTTGCTGCAGCTTAATAAAGTAACTAAAGTAAGAAGAATAGGGATCCATCTGTATTTTCCTGCCATAACGCAAACCTCCATTTATTTTGCAACAGATATACCTATAATTTATTTTCGCGTATTTTGCGGAAAATTATTTCTCCCCATCGTCCCACATCTCATACGCCTTGCGTATATGCGGTATGGTGATGGACCCTCCCACCACCAGCGAGATGTTCATGATTTCGTCGAATTCCTTGGTGCTTACCCCCAGCTCCTTGCACTGCAGAACATGATAGGTGATGCAGTCGTTGCAGCGCAGTACGGTGGAGGCGCACAGCCCCAGCATCTCTTTAGTCTTGGCCGGCAGGGCCCCGTCCTGGTAGGCGGCGGTGTCCAGATTGAAGAACCGCTTGATCCCGGTATTCTCCGCCGCCAGTATCCGGTCGTTCATCTTGGACCGGTAGGCGTTGAAGTGTTTAATTTTTTCGGACATGGGAGCCTTTCCTGCTAAAAACGCTAAAGTGATTACTGTTCTTTTAAACCCATCCCCCGTCCCCTTCCCTCGAGGGAAGGGGTGCAGGGGTTAGGTTTGTCCCCCTCCGCATCGGAGGGGATTGGGGGAGGTCTTCACTCGCACTGGCAGTACTTCAGCACATTGATCACCAGTTCTCCCAGCGGCACCTCTGTCTGGCTATGCCCATCCATGTCCTTCAGCGTCACTACGCCTTTCTTGATCTCGTCCTCGCCGATCAGTACCACGTAGCGGGCGTTGAGACGCCCGGCCTCGCGCATCTGGGCCTTTAAACTACGGCCTAAAAGTTCCTGCTCGCAGATCAGGCCCTTTTGGCGCAGCTGTGTGCAAAGCAGGCTGCCTTTCTTTACCGCCTCATCACCCAATGTGGCAATGTAGACATCGGGCCGTTTTTCTAACGGCAGGTTCACCCCCTGGTTCTTCAGTGCCAGGATATAACGTTCTAAACCGGAGCCGAAGCCCACCCCCGGCGTCGGATCTCCCCCCAGCTCCTCCATCAGCCCGTCGTATCGCCCACCGCCGCCCAGGGCATCCTGGGCACCCAAGTGCTGTGAGACGACTTCGAAAGCAGTCCGGGTGTAATAGTCCAAGCCGCGCACCAGGTTCTTGTCCAGTGTGAAGGGGATCTCAATGTCTTTAAGTCGGTCCTGCACAGTCTGGAAATGGATCTTGCATTCTCCGCATAAAAAGTCCTTCATCTCTGGAGCAGCCTTGAACTTTGCCTGGTCAACCTTGCAGTCCAGTATCCTTAATGGATTGCGATCATAACGTTCCTGGCAGTTGTCGCAGAGCCCCGGCAGCATGGGTTTGAAATACTCCATCAGCTTCTGACGGTAAAGCGGCCGGCATTGGGAACAGCCCAGGCTGTTGAGCCTTAAACTTAAGCCACCCAGTCCCAGTTTCTGCAGGGTGAAGAATAACAGCGCAATCACTTCCACGTCGGCCAGCGGGCTCTGGCTGCCCAACACCTCGGCCCCGAACTGGGTGTGCTGGCGCATCCGTCCGGCCTGGGGCCGCTCGTAGCGGAACATGGGGGCCAGATAGAAAACCTTTGCATAGGGCTGTTCCTTCAGGGAATTGTGTTCGATCAAAGCCCTTAAAACCGGCGGCGTCCCTTCGGGCCGGAGAGTGATGGAACGTTGCCCCTTGTCGGTGAAGGTGTACATCTCCTTTTGGACGATGTCGGTGGTGTCGCCGGTGCCCTTGACAAACAACGCGGTGTCCTCGAAGACCGGGGTCCGTATCTCCTTGAATCCGTATATCCGGGCCTGCTCCCTGATCACCGTTTCGATGTGCTGCCAGATATGGACCTGGTCCGGCATCACGTCATAGGTGCCTTTGCTGGCTTGAAACTTCATTTACCTGACCTCGCCCTTTTCGGCTTCCATGAAAATATCCATCACCTTCTGGGGATCGTCCGCCGCCAGCAGCCTGGCCCGGATGTCCTCCCGGTTCAGCAGGCGCGACACCAGGGCCAGCGCCTTGACGTGGTCGGCAATTATGCTCTGGGGTGTGGCGATGAAAAAGAATATCTGCACCGGCTGGCCGTCCAGCGAGCCGAAATCTATCTTGTTCCGGCAGAGGCCGAAAGCACCGGTCATCTTCTTTAGCCCCTTGGTGCGTCCGTGGGGAATGGCCACCCCCTTGCCGATGCCGGTGGACATCAGCCCCTCGCGCTCCATAGCCGAGTCCAGCAGTTCCCGGCCGTCGGTTATCAACCCGTCCTTGACCATCAGGCCGATAAGTTCGGCAATGATGTCCTTTTTGTTCTGGCTGGACAGAAAAACGCAGGTGCGCTGTTTATTTAAGATGTCTTCGATCTTCATGACAAAACTCCTCTACTGTATGGCCTGTTAGTATATTTAATTGTCATCCTGAGTACACTTACAAACGTGGCAGATCGTAGGACGTTTCTCGTCACCCGTTCAACTTATTAAGCAAGAAGTATCCCTCAGGGTGACATTTTTTCAACAGATCCGCGGCAGGGCCTCGCCCTCCAGCATCATCAGCGGCCGCCTGCTGCCCAAGAATGTGGTCAACAGCACCTGAGGCTTGCCGGATTCGACTTTCCCGATGATGGCCGCCTCTTTGCCCAGCGGGTCTTGGCGCATGACTTTTAAAATACTTTCAGCATCCTCGCTGGCTACTATGGCGATCAGTTTCCCCTCGTTGGCCACATAGAGCGGGTCCAGCCCCAGCATCTCGCAGGCGCCTTTGACCTCCGGCTTAACGGGTATCTTTTCTTCCTCGATATTGATGGTCACCTTGGACTGCCCGGCGATCTCGTTCAGAGTGGTAGCCAGGCCGCCCCGGGTGGGGTCGCGTAAAACATGGATGCTCCCTGCCTTCAGCACCGATGACACCAACCCATTAAGGGGTGCCACATCGCTAAAAAGATTGCCGCTCAGACCGAAGTTGTTCCTGGCGTTGATCACCGCCGCCCCGTGATCGCCGATGTTCCCGCTGATGATCACCACATCGCCCGGTGCGGCCAGGGAACCGGAGACATTGACGCCTTCGGGGATCACCCCCACTCCGGAAGTGTTGATGAATAACCCGTCGCAGGCTCCCTTGTCCACCACCTTGGTGTCTCCGGTGACTATTGATACCCCGGCTTCCTTGGCGGCGGCAGTCATGGAATCAACCACTTTCTCCAGGGTTTCAACAGAAAATCCCTCTTCAATGATAAAGCCGACCGAAAGATACAACGGCGTGGCGCCCTTCATGGCCAGGTCGTTGACCGTGCCGCACACCGCCAGCCGTCCGATATCCCCGCCCGGGAAGAATAGTGGCTTGACCACATAGGAATCGGTAGTGAATGCAATTCTGCAATTTGCATTTTGCATTTTAAATTCTGCCGCATCGTCCCCCTGGTCAAGCATCGAATTTGAGAACCGGGGTTTGAAGACCTTCTCTATCAACTCGTGGGAAAGACGCCCTCCGGAGCCGTGGGATAATAATACCACCTTACCTTCAATCATTTAGCCTTCCTTGGAAAAAAATCAAAGGTACTTAGCATTCCAATTCTATAAAAAAAACCACCCACTCCAAAAGACTCTGGATGTGTAATACCTGCAATATCATAACTCGTGCTATATGGTTTTAAGCAAATTGATACGCCACCTTGCATAAATATCCTGCACCAATGGGGTCCGATGCCTGCTTGAACTGCAGGTTCAATATTAATAAATGAGACATTTTGATATTCCGTTGGGTACTCATCTTCGTATATAGTGCCCAAATTAACATAATCCACAACATTAAATTTCGGATATAAAAGATATACTATTCTTCCACCGAAGCCAAATTCACTAACATCATTTAAATAGCCAATGTTCAATTGAGCAAACAATTTTTTATAATCGCCTTGTAGCATTCTTGGACGATCAGGCCATAAGGGCAAGTACTCTTTTTGATAAAGCTTTCCTTTCCCAAAACCTCCGAATATTTCAATTATTTTTTTTGTCGAATCAATCCTACCAATGCGATAGCCTACCCCGATCTCACCATACCATGAATCCGTTATATATTCCTTTAATTCTTGTGTTGCAAAAGTTCTATCAGAATATTCTTGTCTATCCACATAATAATTGATATAAGCCCTGATACGTCTATTACACACATAAACAACACTTCCGTCTAAACCCCCTTTTTGACTATAATATAACCCTCCTTCTAAACTACGGCTGTTATCCAATAATGCAACACATAGAGCATTGGGTTTATATGGGGGAGGTGCACCATCTGCAATAGTTGTTAAAGCGCCAAAAATAAACATTGTGACTAAAAACGATTTTATGTAACTATTTACCTTCATATATTACCTTTTCAATTTTGATATTTATACCAGGCGGCGCAGGCCCCCTCGGAGGACACCATGCACGGTCCCACCGGGCTTTCCGGCGTGCATTTTTTTCCAAACATCTTGCATTCGTCCGGCTGGTTCAGGCCCATCATCACTTGGCCGCAGAGACAGCCTTCCGGCTCGACGGCCGGCTCCACTTTGATATCGAAACGCTTTGAAGCATCGAATGCACTGTATTCTTCCCTGAAGCAAAGCCCGGTATCAGGGATACTGCCAATGGCCCGCCATTCGACGGTGCAGGGCATCATAACTTTATCTATTATCGACAGGGCATGGGGATTCCCGGCATCGGGCACGCCCCGACGGTATTCCGTCTGAACGGAGAAAGCCGAACCATCTTTTTTATGGACCCTGATCTGTTCCAGAAGCATCACCAAAGATTCCAGAATGTCCAGCGGCTCGAACCCGGCGATGACGCAGGGGATCTGGTATTGAGCCGGAATGAATTGATACGGCTTGCTGCCAATGATGGCCGAAACATGGCCCGGGCAAAGAAACCCGTCTATCTTGGTCTGACCAGATTCCAGTATCGCCTTCAGGGCATGGGGTACTGTCTTGAAGGCCGGATAGACCAAAAAGTTATTAATCCCTCTTTCTTTTGCCTCCAGCACCGTGGCGATGATGGTGGGCGAAGTGGTCTCGAAACCCACTCCGGCAAATATCACTTGTTTCTGCGGATTCTCGGCCGCGATCTGCAGGGCATCCAGCGGGGAATACAATATCCTGACATCGGCTCCCTGGGACTTGGCCTCCCGCAGGCTGCTGTACGAGCCCGGCACCCTAATCATATCGCCGAAGGTGGTGAAGATCACATCCTTCAGACTGGCAATGGCGATCATCTTGTCTATGTCGGACAAGGCGGTGACGCACACCGGACAGCCCGGTCCGGAAAGAAGCTTTATTGATTTGGGGATCAATCCCCTGATGCCGAATTGCGAGATGGCCATGGTATGGGTACCGCAGACCTCCATGAAGGCCGCCGGGCCATCGCAAAGGGCTTCGATCCTCTTCACCAACTTTGCGGCCACCGCCGGATCGCGAAATTTATCGAGATCAATCATTGCCGATACCCCGTCATGATATGGTGATGCCGGTGTCTTCCAGCAGTTTGTAGGTTTCCTCGGCCTCCTCCGGATCGATCCGCTGGATGGCGAACCCGGCATGCACCAGCACGTACTCGCCTACCTTGGCGTCGGGCATAAGCTGCAGGCCGATCTTTCTTTTAAGACCCCGGATGTCAACCTCGGCCTTGGTGCCGTCGATATTTTCGATTTTGGCTGGTATGGCTAAACACATATTATATTCCCATATTACTTGTTATTTATCACAACAGAAAGCGCCTGCCCCAACGCTATACCGCCATCGTTTGACGGCACCTGACGGTGAAGCAGGACATCATAACCTGAATTCTGAAGTTGTTGTCGTATCTGCCGTAACAGATAACGGTTCTGAAAGACGCCCCCAGACAGAACTGTGGTATTTATGCCGGTTTTTGACCTCAAATTATCGCACATCAGCAAAGTAAAGTCAACGATTGTGTTATGGAACTTGGCCGAGCAAACCCCAGCGTTTACACCCGACAGGATATCGTCGGTCAGCTGTTCCCACAGTCTTTTCACTGACACTAAAATCATTCCATTTTCTTCAGCCAGATCATACTCGTATCTTTCATTGATCCCTGAAGCAAGGCAGTTCTCCAGTGCCATAGCCGCCTGGGCCTCAAAAGTAATGCTCCGGCAGACGCCCAGCATGGCGCTGACCGCATCGAACAACCGGCCCAGGCTGGATGTCCAGGCCAGGTTAAAGCCGTTCTCCAGTTGTTTTGCTATCACCTCCAGCTCCGCTTCATTATCTTTGGACATCAGGTTCACGGGGAGCTGGTTGAGAAAATATTTGCTGTAGGCAGCAGCGATTCGATAGGGCCTTTTGATAGAGGCCTCCCCGCCCGGCAGGGGCAGATATTCCAAATGCCCGGCCCTTTCAATTTCTTTGCCGTCGAATACAAAGAACTCCCCGCCCCAAGTCTTTCCATCCTCGCCGTAGCCGGTGCCGTCGAAGGCCACCCCGATGGCCGGAATGACTTTTCCGTTATCGGCCAGGGTGCTTAAGATATGGGCTTTATGGTGCTGGACTGCGCGCAGAGTTATCCCGGTCTGTTCCCTGGCCCACTTGGTGGTCAGGTAATCGGGATGCAGGTCGTGAACGATAATTTCCGGTTTTATCTTGAACCACTTCTGGTATTTACCCACCATTTCTTCAAAAAATTCCAAGGTGGCAGTGTTGTCCATCTCGCCGATATGCTGGCTGACATAGGCCTTATCGCCCGAGGCCAGACAAAAAACATTCTTCATCTCCCCACCCACCGCCAGAGTCGGAGGCACCGGGACCGGGAGATTGATGGGATTGGGGGCATAGCCCCTGGAATGCCGGACTATCTGGATAAAAGATAATTTCTCGTCCTGCTGGTCTCCCTGGGTTTTTTGACCTTTGATCTTTGATCTTTGATTTTCATCATCGGTCACAAACACGATGGAATCATCGTTGCGATTCTCAATATCCCTATCGTTAAACAAAAAATAATCGGCAATGCCCGACAGTTTGTCCAAAGCTTCCCGATTGCCGATAACCACCGGCTCATCCTGTATATTACCCGAGGTCATTACTAATGCCTTGACTCCGGGGGATATTTTTTTCAGCTCTTTAAATAAAAGATGATGCACCGGAGCATACGGCAACATCACTCCCAGATAATTGTTCCCCGGAGCCACATGATTGGATATATTTGATTTTTTATTTCTTGCCTTGAGCGTTGCCGAAGGATTGATTTTTGATTTTGCCAAAAGAACAATCGGCGCCTGGCTTGACCCCAGCACCTTCGCCTCCCTATCGTTCACTTCGCAGATGTTCCTTACATCATCCAATGACCCGCACATCAGGGCCAGCGGCTTGTCCAGCCGGTTCTTTCTGTCACGAAGTTTTTTAACCGCCGGATCATTGCCGGCATCGCAGGCCAGATGAAACCCTCCTAACCCCTTTACGGCCAGGATATCCCCGGCCATCAGCAGCTTTGCCGTTTGTTCAATGGCCCCCTGCTTCCTGGCAATTTCATGCCCGTTCTTATGACATAGCCGGTATTGCGGGCCGCAGTCAGGGCAGGCGTTAGGCTGAGCATGGAACCGGCGGTTCTCAGGGTCGTCATATTCCTTTTGACAAGTGGGACACATAGTAAAGCAGGACATGGTGGTAAAGGGCCGGTCATACGGAGTGTTTTTGATGATGGAGAACCTGGGGCCGCAGTTGGTGCAGTTAATGAAAGGATAATCATGTCGCCGGTCTTTCTTGTCCAGCATTTCAGCAAGACAGTCCCGACAGAGAGCGATATCCGGTGATATTCGAGTGATGCCTTCTCCTTCAAGACTTTCCCTGATGGCAAAATCGTGATGTTCCCCAGGTTCCATTTCGGATACCGCCATATGATCAATAAAAGCCTGTGGCGGCAGCTGGCTTTTGATATCCGACAGAAAGGCATCGATGCCGGCAGGAAGTCCCTGGGCCAATATCTCCACCCCCCGGCTGGAGTTGAGCACCCAGCCAGAAAGATGGTGGTTTTTTGCCAGCCGGTAGATATAGGGACGGAATCCTACCCCTTGGACCATTCCATTGATGATTACTTTTACTGCTCTCATTTTAATAAAACTTTTTAAAAAGGCCGCCCCTGTCGGGACAGCCTTAAGGTATTAACAGGAATTAAATTTAGCGTATCGATGGTTCCGGTCAGGTGAACAGGCCGGATTTTTTATCTATCTGGAGTTCCAGGTCCTCCAGTATCCGCTTCTGCTCGTCTATCTTGCGGGACAGCTCGCGGGATTCCTTCTTCATGTTCTCCATCTCGGACATCTCCATAGAAAGCATCTGGAAACGCTTGAGCAGGGACGCTTCCTCGCTGGTCTTGGCGGCAATGGCCTCCTGCACCGATTTTAGTTTGGCCTGGGCAGACTCGGCCTCTGAAGCCAACTTCCCTATCTCCTGCTGCAGGCTCTCTTTCCTGGTGCTGATGCCGGCCATCTCCATATCAGCCTGGGCGTTCAACTCCTGATTCCGGTTCTTTAGATCGGCCAGGGTCTTCTCCAATTCCTCACGCTGGCGTTCCTTGCTCTCCACCTCCGATTGAGCTCCTCGCAGTTGATCGTTGATGCCCTCCAGCTTGCGGTTCTTCTCCTCCATCTCCCGCTGGATCTGTTCAACCTGCTCCGTCAGCTTCTGCTTGGAGGTCTCGGTCTCCTGGGCCAGGCTCTCCAACTCCCGGCTCTGCTGCTGGACCTGGTCCTCGAACTCCCGTTTGGTATCACTCAGCTGAAGATCAATATTTTCCTTTTGCGACCTGGCATCGGCCGCCGCGATTGATAACTCCTCCTGCTCGGACTTTAAATTTCCCGCCTCATCCCGCAGGCTGTTTATCTGGCCGGATAAAGTCTCCGACTCATCCCGGTCTTTCTCAAGCTGGCTCTTTACCTTCTCCAGCTGACCGCTAAGATCAGCCAGTTCTGACTCGGCCGTCTGGAGGCTGCGGGCTCTTTCCTGCATCAAGCGCTGGTTCTCGGAGTCTATCTCCTCCAGTTCTTTTCTTCCCTGTTCAAGCTGTGCCGCAAACTCCCCTGCTTGGGCCTTCAACTCCCGTGTTTTGGATAGCTGATCCTCAATGGAACTGCCCTGCTGGGTGCGAAACTCCATAGCTTCCTTGATCCACTGTTCCAGGCCGGTCCGTTTTTTCTGCAGGGCATCAAGCTGGTCATCCAGTTCTTCCTTTTCGGCTGTTAGCCGCTCGACCATCTCTTCTTTTTCAGTCTTTATCTGGTCTACCAGTATTTTCTGCTGTTCGATGTTTTCCGCCAAAAGCCGGTTCTCCCTGCTGTTGTCTTCCAACTTCTCCTGGACATCGTCGTGCCGGCCCTGGACCGACTTAAGTTTTGATTCCCAATCCGACAGTTCGTTCCGTCTTCTGCCGATTTCGTCATCCAGCGCTGTTTGCTCCTCAAGCATAGCGGAATATCGCTGACGAGCCTCATCTATCTGCCGGGTGGTCTGGGCCAGCAGCTCGGACTGGGCCCCTTGTTCCTGTTTGGTGCCGGCCAGCCGCTTCTCCAGCTCCTCCTGGCTGGACATGGCCAGGCTGATGGATTCCGACAGGTGGAGGTGTTCCTGCTGGCGGCCTTGGATCTGTTCCGCCAGATCATCCGATTCGCGCTGCAGAAGGTTCTGTTTATCCTCCAACTGGCTGACCTCGATCTGCCGGGCCTTGATGGTGTTTTCGGTGGAAATAATCTGGGCCTTGTTGGACTCCACCGCTCCGGCTGTATCATTCTTTTGTTTGTTGAGCTCATCTGTTTTCTGGGCCATTGCCAGGCCGCTCTGCCGGAGCGATTCTATCTTCTGCTGAAGCTGGATGATTATCTCCTGCTTTTTCTCAATGCTCTCTTTAAGTTCCGCCAGCCCGGTATCCAAGGCGGACACCTGACGGTTCCTTTCCACCAACAGACTGTTGGAACTGGTCAATTCTATATTCAGGCGATCCAATTCAGATTCGTTCTTCCGGCGCTGTTCCTCGGTCTTCTCCAGTTCCAGCCTGGCCTGGTAGGTCTGCTGATTGAGCTGCACCTTTTGGTTCTCCAGCTCGGAAAGCTCCTGGGTGGTTTGGTCCATCTGGGCCTGGTTCTGTTCCACCGTCTGCTTCAGCGATTCTATCTGGCCGGGCAGCTCCTGCAGCGAGGCCTGCTTGCCGGAGAGGTCCTTCTGCAATTCGGCCGCCACCGTCTCCAACACCGCCACCTGGTGCCGTTTTTCGTCCAGGGTTTTTTCTACCTTGGCGGTGGCCTCCGAGGCCATCACCCCTTGTTGCAGCTTATCCTGTTTATCCTGCTCGGCATGTATTATCTGGGAGTTCAGGTCCAGCAGGATATTCTCGTTCTCAGTCCGGCGTTTATCCAGGTCCGCCACTTCTGAGCCAAGGCTATCCACCCTCTGCTGGGTCTTCTCCATCAGCTCATTAAGGGCCTGCTGTTCGTTCTGGCGCAGGGCATGTTCGGCGGAGATTTTTTGCAGGTTCTGCTCGGTATCGGCAATCTTCTGTCTCAGCTGATCAAGTTTTGTTTCGGAGGCCAGGTTCTCCTGATTCAGTGTTCCCTGTTGGGCCGAATCCCTTTCGATCTCCTCCTGCAGCGATATGCTTTGTTTTTCCAGGGTTTTGACATCAGCCTCCCTGGCTTTCAGGGTGGCAATGGTCTCCTTGAGCTGATCCCGGTATTTGTCCAGTGAGTCTAGGGTCGATTTGCGTTCCTTTTTACTGCGCCTTATTTGCCTGAGTAATTTGGCCTCATCCTTGCGGCGCTGTTTTATCTGGCCGTCGATGAATTTTTTCTCCAGCTTCTTGATCTCCAGCGCCTCGTCAATCGGCTTCTCCTGGCGCTGGAAAATACGGGTCAAAATGCTCAGAGCAGGAGCTCCGGCAGGTTCCGGTTCCCGGCCCTGATCCATAGGTGCTTCGTACTCTACATATTCCGGTTTATCCTCGACAGCTGGCGCCGGGGCAAAACCCTCCGGCTCCACAGCTGGCACAGGATCGGATATATTTTCCGGGCCTTCATTATTTTCATTCCAAGTTTGTTCTGCAGGATCCTGTTCTGGGATGGGCTCGAGAGCTTTTTTGAAAATCCTGCCAAATAGTCGGCTAAAAATGCCACCTTTAGACTCCTTTTCGGATTCCACCTGCCGGGTATCGGGGTCCCCTTCCGGATCGTCCTGAAGATAGGCTTCCTGTTCCGACCCGACCTCGGTCTCTGCCGGAAAGGAGAATTCTTCCGAAGCATCAGCTTCCAACTCAACAGTTATATCTTTTGTCTCCTCGGAATCGGTTTCGGCTGAACTGTCTTCTGACGGCAATACGGGATTTTCGACAGGGACGTCTTCATCGGTCACCCGGAACTCATCCTTTACCGACAGGGCCCGGCTGATCCTCTTGGCGGACCTGGCCATCCGGCTGAAGAAGCCGCCACTGGAGTCCTCCATACCTTCCGGAGAGTTGCTCTGGCCGGGCTCTTGCTCATTCGGCATCCGGCTATTAAGCTCCCGGTTTTCCTGCTGGTCAAAATCTTTCAGGGCCATAGGTCATTCCTCTCCAGACATTTTTTTTAATTTGGCTAATCTGTTAAGAGCCTCGATGGGGGTCATGGTCTCGGGCTGCAGATGTTTGATCTCCCGCAGGATCTCCTGCTCCTCTCGGCTGAAAAGCTCCAATCGGTCTTCCTCTTGGCGGATCTGCCCATGCCTGGCCAGGCGGGGCGTGGCATCGGACAGCAGGGCATCCTGCTCCAGGTTGTCCAGTATCTCCCTGGCCCGGGAGATCACCCTGGCCGGGATGCCGGCCAGCCGGGCCACCTGCACCCCGTAGCTCTGCCCGGCGCTGCCCTTGACCACCTGCCGCAGGAAGATGATCTCATCTCCCCATTCCTTGACCGCCATGGAATAATTCTGCACTCCAGGTAGCTGGACGGCCAGTTCGGTCAGCTCATGATAATGGGTGGCAAACAGGGTCCGGCAGCCGATCTGATCATGCAGGTATTCGCTGACCGCCCAGGCGATGGCCAGCCCGTCGAAGGTGCTGGTGCCCCGCCCGATCTCATCCAGCAGCACCAGGCTCCGGACGGTGGCGTTGTTCAGGATATTCCCGGTCTCGTTCATCTCGGCCATAAATGTGCTGACCCCTTTGGCCAGGTCGTCGGAGGCCCCGATTCGGGTGAAGACCCGGTCGGTGATGCCGATATAGGCCTCCCTGGCCGGTACGAACGATCCCATCTGGGCCAGGATGGTCACCAAAGCTATCTGCCTTAGGTAGGTGGATTTCCCGGCCATGTTGGGGCCGGTCAGGATGATCAAGCGGTGGTCGCTGTCGTTCAGCAGGGCGTCGTTGGCCACGAACTGTCCCAGCTGGAAATTCCGCTCCACCACCGGGTGTCGCCCCTGGATGATTTGGATTCGGGGAGAGTCGTCCACCACCGGGCGGACGTAGCGGTTGTTTATGGCGGCCAGGGCCAGGCCGCAAATAGCATCGATAGCCGCCACCGACTCGGCGGTTTCCTTGATCCGCTGGCTCCAGGATGATATTTCCTGGCGCAGGCCGGCGAAGATCTCCATCTCCAGGGCCTTGATCTTTTCCTCGGCCCCCAGCACCTTGTCCTCGTAGGCCTTCAATTCCGGGGTGATGAACCTCTCGGCATTGCTCAGGGTCTGCTTTCTGATGTAGTCATCAGGAGCCAATGCCAGATTAGTTTTGCTGATCTCGATATGATATCCGAAGACCGAATTATATTTTACTTTCAGGGATGGAATGCCGGTGCGCTCCCGTTCGCTGTTCTGGTATCCGGCGATCCAGCTTTTGCTGTCGCGGGCCAGAGAGCGAAGCTCGTCCAGGTCAGGGTTGAACCCATCCCGAATGACCCCGCCTTTGGATAACGACAGCGGCGGATCATCCGCCAGGGCTTTGGCCAACAGATCGGTCAAACCACCGAAATCATGCAGGACAGTGCAAAGATCCTCCCAGTATTTTCCCGGTGGCAATCCGGTTTTTATATTCGGAATTTCGGCCAGTGATTGTCCCAAGGCCAGCAGGTCCCGGGGCCCGGCCCTCTGGCAGACGATCCGCCCCAGCAGCCTTTCCAGGTCCTGCACGTTCCTGAGCTGTTTCCCAAGTTCGTCCCTGGCGGCCCGGCCCTCCAGCAGGCTCTGGACGGCATCCTGTCTTAAGGTTATCTCATTCAGATCCAGCAGCGGGGCCGCCAGCCAACGTCTTATCAGCCGGCCGCCCATAGCCGTCACCGTATGGTCTATGGTGTTCAGCAGGCTGATGCCCTGGGGATGGCCCTCGGGGAAAAGATTCAGATTTCTGATGGTGGCGTTGTCCAGCAGCATCTGGCCCTGCAGGGAGTATGGCACCATTTTGGCAATGTGGCTGACGGCTATCTTCTGGTTCTCCTCCAGATAGCCGATGGCCGCCCCGGCCGCACCTATGGCCAGGGTCAGATCCTGGCAGCCGAACCCGGCCAGCGAGGCCGTTTTGAAATGCCCCAGCAGTTTCTTCAGTGCCGAGCCCTGCTCAAAATGATGATCCTTCCGGTCAGTCAAAGTGAACCCGGCCAGGGCCGGCCCGATCTTCGGACGGTCGGAACCGGACACCAGTATCTCTGAAGGCTGGTTGCGCAGCATCTCGTCGGAAAGCTCCGCCAGGGACATCTCGGCCACCCTTAAATTGCCGGCCGACAGGTCGCACAGGGCCAGCCCGCACCGTTCCTGATGGCAGTTGACCGCGGCCAACAGGTTCTCCCTTTTCTCATCCAGCAAAGAGGATCGCATCACCGTCCCGGGGGTGATCACCTCGGTGACCTCGCGCCGGACGATGCCCTTGGCCAGCTTGGGATCCTCCACCTGATCGCAGATGGCCACCTTGTGTCCGGCCTTGATCAGCCGGGTGACATAGCGCTCCAGGGCATGGTGCGGGATCCCGGCCAGCGGGACATCGTTCCCCTTGCCGTGGTTGCGGGCGGTCAGCGCTATCCCCAACACCTTGGAGGTCAGCACCGCATCCTCGAAAAATGTCTCGTAGAAATCGCCCACCCTGAAAAGAAGGATGGCCTCGGGCTGTTCCTGTTTGATCCGGTGATACTGGGCGATCATGGGGGTCACTTTTTCCATATCACCTTTCGACCACCATCGTTTTCAGTCCGAATTTTTCTTTCAGGGCCTGCTGGGCTTTTTTCAACTCGGATGAATTTTCATAAGGGCCGGCCTGCAATTTGTATATCGTGTTCTTGCCTTCCCTGACCTCCTCCACTACGGTGTCAAAGCCTTCGGCCCTCACTTTTTTGGCCCAGCCATCCATGATCGCCTTGTTATTGTAGGCTCCGATCTGCAGGTAATAAAAGCTGAGAGGAGCAGGTTCCTCCGGAGCCGGCGGCTGATCGGCCGTTTGGGGCTGGGTAATTTCGGCCGGGCTGGGCGAATTATTCTCGGGCCCGGTCTCCGAAAGGCTCTCGTCGTCCTGGTTTTCCTGGGTCAGGGCGGCTATCAGATATTCCCGGGCGCTGCCGGATTCCGGAGTCCCGGGGAAAAGATCCATGATCCTCCTCCAGTACTCCTTGGCCCTGGCAATATCGCCTTTTTTCTGCCAGTACCCGGCCAGGGCATTCAGCAGGGCGGCCCCTCCCGGGGCCCGGGGATACTGATCCAGATAGGCGTTGACATAGGCCTCGGCTTTGCTCAGGCTGTCATTGCCCAGGGCCATCAAAGCCAGCTTGGACAGGCTTTCCCTGCCGGCCGGGGTGCTGCCGTACCGCGAATAGGTGTAGAGATACCGCTCCCTGGCCTGGGCGACCGAACCCACGTTCTGCAGGTATTGGGCCGTAGCGTAAGAGGCCTGAGAAGCCAATGAATGGGCGGGGTAGTTGTCCAGGATGAACTGGTAATGGCCGAAGGCATTGTTTCCGCTGGTCTCGATACGGGCCAGGGTGAACCTGGCCTCGGGAATGAACTTTCCCCGGGGATGGCGGGAAAGATATTTTTTATAAGCCTCGGTGGCCTCGGGATATTTCCCGGCTTGGCACAACTGCCAGGCCGCTTCGTATTCCTTCTCCTCGCTGATCCCGAAGCAAAAAGAGCTGTTCAACAACAGGAACACGATCAATGGCCAGGCCGATCTCGCTGCCGGACCAAATATCCGCTTTATGTCATGACCTTTATATGGCATTCAATGTTAATAAAGATTGCGGTTATTGGCCTCGGTCTGAAGCACCCACTGGAAACTTACGATATAATAGGATGACTGTTGACTTGTTCCCGTAACAGTTAATTTACAGTAGTGTATTATTTTATCTGTTCTTACGAAATAGCTTTGTGCGTCAATAACACCAGAAGTTAGGAAATACCCCGTATCTGGGGCAACTGAACCGGAACCACTAATGATACCGTTAGCCCCTTCAAGAAGAAGTGGGATACCATAGTTTAAATAAATTTTCCCATAACTTAGACCACCACTTTGGAAGTAATACGTATTTCTTGTACTATCGGGAGAAACGGACATTTGCCCCGTCCCGGTAATCACCGTAGTGGTCGGAGCCTCGGTCGGTTTAGGTGTGCAGCCTTCAAAAGATAAAATGAAGGCCAGGGTCATCGCCACTAATGGCAACAACCACAAAAGGGTGTATTTTCTTTTATCCATAGTTGTTTATTTTAGCGCATTAAGGGAATAAATTCAACAAAAAACTGTCCTTAAATATTTAACTCAAGGACAGTTACAGCATCGAGCCGGTCAGGGTGGACTGGGTGGCCTTATTTACTCTTACTTTGACTACATCCCCGGGACTGACGCCCGATGCGCAGTCAAAGGCCACCGGCTTGTTCCCGGGGCTGCGCCCCCTCATCTGCCCCCTTTTGGGGACGGCTTTTTCCACCAGCACCGTTAAAGTTTTGCCGATATCGGCCTGGTTGGATTCCAGCGAAATTTTCTGCTGGAGCGATATCATCCTTGCCAGGCGATCCTGCCTGACATCTTCGGCCAGTTGCCCCGGCATCTGGGCCGCCTTGGTGCCGGGTCGTATGGAATACTTGTAGGTGAAGGCCGAGTCGAATCGGATATCCCGCATGACAGCCAGGGTCATTTGGAAATCTTCTTCGGACTCGCCGGGGAACCCGGCAATCAGGTCGCTGGTCAGCGCCAGCTCGGGCATCAGCTTCCGGGCGGAAATGACAATCTCCCGGTATTGCTCCAGGGTATATTTGCGATTCATAAGGCCCAGGACCCGGTCGCTGCCAGACTGCAGTGGCAGGTGCAGGTGCCGGCAGATCTTTTGATGTCCGGCCATGGTCTCCAGCAGTTTATTACCGCAGTCCTTGGGATGGGAGGTAATGAAGCGTATCCTCTCTATCCCCGGAACATCGGCCGCTTGGGCCAACAGGTCGGGGAAGTCAGCACCATCGGAGTGGTAGGAATTCACGTTCTGGCCAACCAGAGTGATCTCCCTGATGCCCCCCTCGGCCAGGCATCTTATTTCGCCGAGGATGTCGCCGGACGGGCGGGAATACTCCCGCCCCCTGACATAGGGTACTATGCAGTAACTGCAGAAATTGTCGCAGCCCCGCATCACCGCTAAAAAGGCGCAGACCTGCTTTTCGAATGATGGTATTATACTTCCCTCACCGCCTCTTTCCTCCAGGGAGGTCAGGGCCTGCCGCTGTCCGTTCTTCAAGTAATTATCAAGATGCCCGGCTATCTCCTGGAACCGTTCGGTCCCCAATACCAGATCCAATTGAGAATAGCGTTCCAGCAGGCTTTCTCCGTTCTCCTGCCCCACGCAGCCCATCAGCACCATCATCCGGCCCGGTTTCCCCTTTTTCCAGGACTTGAGTTCGCCTATACGCCCCAGCACCCGCTCCTCGGCATGTCCCCTGACCGCACAGCTGTTGATCACCATCAGCTGGGCCTGCTCCGGATCCTCCGTCTCCCGGCAGCCGGCCTGGTCCAGCAGGGTCCTTACCGCCGCCGAATCGTAAAGATTCATCTGGCAGCCGTAGGTCTCTATGTAATATATCAGATTCAACATTATTTAGGATTATCCAACCCCTCTATCGGCTCTGCCATCAGCCCCTGTTCATAAGGCTCCGATAATCTTACCCTAACCATTTTGTTCTTCATGTCCCGGTCCGTCCTGAAATACACTTTGTGATAGTGCTCACCGAAACCGGACCACAGCCCCCTGTCCGATGACTCCACCAGCACCAGCTCGGACTTCCCCGCCAGCCCGGATAAATATTCCTGCTGCAGGTTTTCGTGAATATCCTTCAGGCGGTGCAGCCGCTCCTTCTTGATATCCTCGGGAATCTGCCCGGCCATCAGGGCGGCCTTGGTGCCGGGCCTCTTGGAATAGGTAAAAATATGCAGATGGGTAAACCCCATCTCTTTTATGTTGCGGACGCTCTGGCCGAAATGTTCCTCGGTCTCACCGGGAAAGCCCACGATGATATCCGATCCGATGGTGATGCCCGGCATGGCCCGCCTTAATTTGTCCATTAGTTCCCGGTAATAGGCAACGCTGTATGGCCGGTTCATTTTCTTTAGAATGCTATCACATCCGCTCTGCAGCGGCAGGTGAAGATGTCTGGCCAACAGCGGTATGCCCTGCATGGTCTCTATCAAGTCGTCGCTCAGGTCGTCGGGCTCCAGGGAGCTCAAACGTATCCGATCCAGGCCGGGAATATCTTTTAACGATCTCAGCAGGATGCCCAAAGATGGCTTGAAATCCCCCAGCCGGATACCGGTGACCACTAATTCGCGGTGGCCAGAGGCGGTCAGGTTTTGGGCTTCGGATAATATCTCGTCCAGCGGACGGCTACGGGAAGCCCCCCGGGCCAGCGGCACAATGCAATAGCTGCAACGATGATTGCATCCGTCCTGGACCTTGATGAAGGCCCGGGTGTGCCCATGGAATGTTTTTATCCTGGAAGGCACTTTGTCTTGGCCGATCCCCAGCCAGTTCAGCAACTGACCGGCGGCTTCACTGCTGTGTCGCCCCAACACCAGTCCCACCCCGTCTATTCTGGAAAGGGTCTCTGCCGATAGCTGTCCGTAACAGCCGATGATGATGCTTTTGGCTGACGGATTATTGCGAATGATTTTCCTGACTGTCTGTCGGGCCTGCTGTTCGGCAGACAAGGTCACCGAGCAAGTGTTGACCAGATAAAGATCAGCTTTGTCCTCATCATAGCGCAGACCGGCACCCTCCAGGGTGGTCCTCCAAAGCTGGGAATCGTATTGGTTGGCCTTGCAACCGAAGGTGGTTATTTGAAATGAAATTTCTGACATAACGGTGAATTATATTACATCGGGCGGATAAATGCAAATAACTAAAAAAGGCGGCTATTCGCCGCCTCAGATAGTAACCATTATTTTAAAATGTCAATTGATATTTGCCGGTGCCGTCGGCGTTCATTATCCAAAGCTTGCCGTTAGTTCTACAGCAATTGCTGTATACTATCTTAGTCCCATCCGGCGACCATCGTGGGTATTCGCCGATATTATCACAAATGCTGGGGTCGCCCATCAGATTCTTGTGATTGCCCCCAGATGCGCTGATGGTATATATCTGCGATAAGCGTAAATATTTTTGGCACTGGACAGCTATGGTATTACCATCTGATGAATACATGGGATTTTGTGTTCTTCCATATATGGTATCAATTAATGTTGTATCGCATGTAAAAATATCTATTTTTTTCAAATAATAAAAATAATATGTGTAAGAAGGGTCATTACTGTAAACCAGTCCTAGTACTGTTTGGTTATCGATCCAAGCAGGGCTTTCATAATAAGGGGCAATTCTTCTTTGCGAATTACCATCCTTATCCATTACCCATATACCGCTTGAATCTATGCCTTTATAAAATGCGATATTATTTCCATCCTTGCTCCAAGCTGGATATGAACATAAACCCATATTTGTCAGCCTAATCAAACTATCTCCGTTGGCTTTTATTTTATAAATATCCAAATTCAATGAAGCTACTATCCACTGTCCGTCGGGGGACCAGTCGGTTCCGCAAAACAAAGTGTATTCTGGGTTGTCTGCTGTTATAAAAAATGGCTGCATCTCACTGCCATCAGGCTTTACAGTCCATAAACCCATGGAATCTGGGTAAGTATCGCCATCATGGTTATCAAAAAGTATTCTACTACCATCAGGCGACCAACTGGGCCAATAATGATATACACCATGCGGCGGGTTTACCGGCAACGGGTCTGGCTTTGGTTCGACGGGTTCTTCCTTACTGCACCCCATGCCGGCAACCAGCAAAAAAATCAATATTGATTGAATGTATGTTTTCATTATAGTATTATTCTATAGCTAATATCTATATGTTAGTTTAACAATATAAATTCCCATTGTCAATAATAAAGTTGAACCAACCGCCATTTTCATGAAAAGACTTTTATACAACTCTTGCATTTTACTTATAAATGAATTATCCTTATCCCCGTTATGCCTGAAGATAAATATTCAAAAACTCAATCTACGGCCCGGCCGGACAAAGAACCCGGCCGGAGCCTGAAGATATCCATCATCGAGGGCTCCTTTGCCTCGGTCCACATCGCCATCACCATCGGGGCCCTGGTGACCGGGTATGCCCTGATGCTGGGGGCCAACGATTTCCACCTGGGCCTGCTGGCCGCCCTCAGCGCCTTATCCAACGTTGGAGCGATATTCAGCGCCTATCTTGTCGGCCTTCTGGGGCACCGCAAAAAACTGACCATATGGGCGGCCACCCTGGGGCGCCTGCTGTGGGCGGCCCTGTGCATACTGCCCTTCCTCAATGTCCTGACTGGATGGAAATTATTGATATTCTTCCTGGTGATATTCGTTGCCAACACCTCTGTCAACATGGCCAACAACGCCTGGCTGTCCTGGATGACCGACTTGGTGCCGCTGAAACGACGTGGCTCCTACTTCGGGCTGCGCAGCACCATCCTGGGTGCGGTGACCATGGCCGCCAATTTCGGCGCCGGGAAGCTGTACGATGTCATGAACAGCCAGGGCCATCAACAGCAGGCCTTCGCCCTGATCTTCGGGGTGGCCGCCCTTGCCGCCGTCATCGCCGGGATCATTCTATCCAAGCAATGGGAACCGCCCCTTACCGGCGAAAAACCCCTGCCCATTTCGGAGTTGTTCCGGCTCCCCTTTGCCAACCGGGACTTCCGCCGCCTGCTGCTGTTCTTCGTCCTGTGGTCAATGGCTACCGCCGTGGCCGGGCCATTCTTCGCCGCCCACATGATCAAGAACTTAAATATGCCTTTCGCGGTGATCGCCTACTATTCCATCATCGCCGGGATCCTGAACTTCGCCTTCCAGCCGGTTTGGGGCCGGATCATAGACCGCTTGGGCAACAAGCCGGTGATGATCTTCAACATGCTGGGCATCTTTACCCTGCCCCTGTTTTGGCTTTTTGCCGCCCCTAATTTCTATCTGCCGATATGGATCGACGCCTTCATCAGCGGCCTGGTCTGGCCCGGGTTTACCCTGGCCACCTTCAATCTGCTTTTGGTGAGCGCCCCCGAGGAGAACCGCACCGCCTATCTGGCGGTCCAGAGCATGGTGACCGGCCTCGCCATCTTCGCCGCCTCGCTGATCGGAGGCTGGCTGGCCAACAGCCTGCACGATTTTAAATTTATAATCTTTGGGCAGACCATAATCAATTTCCACCTGCTTTTCGTGCTGTCCTCCATCTGCCGGATATCGTTGCTGCCCCTGGCCCTCAAACTAAGGGAGGACCAGGCCCAGTCGGTGGGGACCCTGCTGGATATGGTGGGCGACAAATCATCCCAGCGGTTCAGCGAGATGCTTGATTCGGGGATAATGACGATAAAACAAATACGGAATCAGTTGCAGTAAGTTTTAAGGGCCCGGCGATCAGCCGGGCCCTCTTATTGAATCCCTCCGCCTCGAGCGGCGGGTTCTAAATTAACCATTAAAAGTTCCAGATCCAGGTTGTCTTAAATCCCTTAAACGGCGGCTCGTATCGGCAGTAACCGCCGGAGCACACCAACCCGCCCTTATTCTGTCCGGCCGACATCTCAAGCTTTTGGCCCGGCCCCAGGTTTATGACTGCG
>JAHJLF010000008.1 GCA_018821925.1 Candidatus Edwardsbacteria bacterium | reverse complement strand
TTCGACTTTTTAGACTGAATTTTTAAATCGTTAAAAATATATTCTTTTATGGTTTGATGTAGACTTATATAAATAACATCTTCAAATTGTTTTGATTGGCACATTATTTTGTAACGTTCTTTATCTTCATCAGTAGTCACATTACATTTATTATTTGCCAAAGAATGTCCAGGTACATTGCTATTATTAAATCCATCAATACTTTTACTAAAACTATGATAATGATCGTTTAATTTTTTAAATATTAAACTATCATGTGGCACAATTTGACTATTTAAAAATTGATTAACTATCTTTATCCAGATATCAGTTTCTTCTTTAATGTTATCATATCCAAGTAAAGATGCGAGATGGCACATTGGTTCCGGTAAAATTCCTTTTTTGTATTCCTGTATTGCTTTAAAAATAGATTTTTTCGTAGCATACGATATTTTTGTTGTTGCCGCAATTTCAATAATGTTTATCGGTGTTGCATATAGTTCATTCCCATCTTTAATTAATTCTTTGGGGTCTATTATATTGTCAGCTATATTGTACCAAATATTAGTATCTGCAACATATTGCATATTAAGCCTTTTTGTATCTAATACATAAAAGCTGGCATACTTGCCAGCTTTTAATTATTTACCCTCTACCCTACAATATTCACCAGCTTCTTGGGCACCACCACTACTTTCTTTATATTCAGATCCACTAAATACTTTTTCACATGTTCGCTGTTCAAGGCGGTCTTCTTAAGCTCCTCGTCGCTGATATCGGCCGGGACCGTTATCCTGTCCCTGAGCTTGCCGTTTATCTGAACCACCAGGGTGATCTCGTCATTGGCGGCTATCCGGGGATCGGACTTGGGCCATTGGGCCTTGTAGGTGGTCCCTTTATGCCCCAGCATCTGCCACAGCTCCTCTGACATGTGCGGGGTGAACGGCGCCATTAGCAGGGTCATGGTCTCTATTATCTCTGAAGCCAGGCAGGGATGATCGGCTGCCAGCACATCATCCTTGATGGGAAAGGCCTCCTGGACCTCGTTGGTCAGCTCCATCAGCGCCGCCACCGAAGTGTTGAACTGGAAGCGCTCCATGTCGTCGGTGACCTTTTTAATGGTCTGGTGCAGTTTCCGCCTGACCGATTTGACCGCTAAGTGGTCTTCCTGTTTGATGTTAGCGGCCCAATCAGCCTTATAGACCGGCTGATAGGTGTTTATCCAGCGCCACACCCGGTTGACAAACCGGAAAGAGCCGTTGATCCCCTCCTCGGTCCACTGGATATCGTCCTCGAATGGCGCCATGAACATCTCGTAGACCCTCAAACTGTCGGCCCCGTATTTCTGGGCGATCTCGTCCGGGGTCACCACGTTGCCCTTGGACTTGGACATCCTGGCCCAGCGCCATACGATCTGGTCCTCGGGAAAGCCCTCCCTCTCATCGGGCTTTAGAACGATCCAATCAACCAGCCTCGCCTCGCCGCCCTCGTTCTCCGCATTCTCATTGGCCCGGGGCTTGCGTCCGGGGGTGTAGGCCAGCAGGGATCCCTGGTTATGGAGGGTCAGGAAAGGTTCGGTGAAGCCTAAGAAGCCCTCATCGTAGAGCACCTTGGTCCAGAACCGGGAATAAAGCAGATGCGACCGGGCGTGCTCGGTGCCTCCGGCGTAGATGTCCACCGGCAGCCAGTGATCCAATTTTTGACGGTCGGCAAATATTTTGTTATTATGCGGATCGACGAACCTCATGAAATACCAGGACGAACAGGCGTATCCGCCCATGGTGTCGGTTTCACGCTTGGCCGGGCCACCGCATTTCGGGCAATTGGTATTTACAAATTCCGGAATATTGGCCAGGGGCGATTCCCCGGTGCCCGACGGATGGTAATTCTCCACCTCCGGCAGCAGCACCGGCAGTTGACCCTCCGGTACCGGCACCACGCCGCACTTGGGGCAGTGGATCATGGGTATGGGCGCCCCCCAGTAGCGCTGGCGGCTGATCAGCCAGTCCCGCAGCCGGTAGTTGACCTTGCCCTGGCCCTTTTGGTTCTCCTCCAGCCATTTTATGAATTCGGAGACGGTCTCCTTTGAATTGGGCAGTCCGTCGAACTGCCCGGAATTTATCATCGACCCGCCGTCGGGAATGGCCTGAGTCATCTCCTCCGGCCCGGCCGGCCCTCCCTCCGACCTGAAGACCATCCGAATGGGGATGTTGAACTTTCGGGCGAACTCGAAATCACGCTGGTCGTGGGCCGGGACCGCCATGATGGCCCCGGTGCCGTAGCCCATCATCACGTAGTCGGCGATCCAGATGGGTATCTTCTCGCCGTTGACGGGATTGACGGCGTAACTGCCGGTGAACACCCCGGTCTTGGTGCGCTCGGTGTTCAAACGATCTATCTCGGTCTCGCCCTGGGTTTTTTTGATGTAGGCTTCGACAGCGGCTTTTTTCTCAGGCAGGGTCAGATTTTCCACCAGGGGATGCTCCGGCGCCAACACCATGAAGGTGGCCCCGAACAAGGTATCCGGTCGGGTGGTAAATACCTGAATTTTGAATTCCGAATTCTGAATTTTGAATTCAACCGTGGCTCCCTCGCTTCGCCCTATCCAGTCCCGCTGCATCTCCTTCATGCCCTCGGTCCAATGAAGCTTCTCCAGATCGTCCAGCAGCCGGTCGGCGTAGGCGGTGATCTTAAAGAACCACTGGGGCATGGGACGTTTTTCCACCGGGTTGTCGCAGCGCCAGCAGCGGCCCTCCTTGACCTCCTCGTTGGCCAGTCCGGTCTTGCATGACGGGCACCAGTTGATGGGCGCGGTATCCCGGTAGGCCAGGCCTTTTTTATAGAGCAGCAGAAAGATCCACTGGGTCCATTTATAATATTCCGGCAGGCTGGAATCTATCTCCCTGTCCCAGTCGTAGCTGCATCCGGCCAGTTTGAGGGTCCTTTTGTAGTTGGCGGCGTACTCCGGCACCATCTGCCGTGGGTTGCGCCCCTTCTTGATGGCCTCGTTCTCGGCCGGCTGGCCGAAGGCATCCCAGCCCATGGGATGCAGCACATTGAAACCGCTCATGCTCTTATAACGGCAGAAAGCATCCATCGGCACGTAATTCTTCAAGTGGCCCACATGGAGGCCCGATCCCGAGGGATAGGGAAACATCTCCAGGCAGTATATCTTGGGCCGATCCGAATCGTCGTGGGCCTTAAAGGCTTTGGCCTTTTCCCAGATCTCCTGCCACCTAGCCTCTATCTCTTTGAAGTTATATTCTCTGGTCATCTTTGTAACATTTTGTTTTAAGTTAAAAGCCTTCAGATTATAAATATATTCTGAAGGCTATCAATAAATTATTAATATACCTTTTATTTTCCGCTCAATAGATCGGTGGCGTTAATCAGTTCGTTGCCGCATTTTTCGCAGTACCAGTTGTCGGCCCGGTTGAAGGCCCCGCACTTGGGGCATTTAAGTTCTCCCTCATGAGACTCTTCGGTGGCGGCATCCTCAACTTTAGGCTCAAACGAAATGTTTTCCTCTATCTGGATTGGTTCGGGTATCGGGGCTATGGGTTCAGTTGCCGGTTGCTCCTGACCGAAATTAGAACCCAATATGCTGGCGAATTGCTTCTCCAGATCGTCCAATTCACTGCGCTGAACTTCCGGAGCAGGTTGAACCACCGGCTCCGGGGCAGACGGTGGTGTTGGGGTTGGTTCCGGCGCTGGAGCCGGTGGTGGCGGCACGGGTACTGGTTTGGATGCAATGGCCTGGGGCGGCTTCGGCGTTGCCGGCGGCTCGGGTACAACAGGAGCAGCCGGTTCGGCAGTTTTCCCGCCAATCAGTGCCTGGTAGTTATCTATCTTTTCCGTCAATTCCTGAAGTTTGGTTACAATGGCTTCATTCTCATTATTGTGGGCTTCCGATTTCTGGGCATAATCGGCATCCTCCACCTCGCCGATGGCGGCCCGCAATTCCAACTCCTCCATCTCGGTGCGAATCTCTCTCTCCCGGGCCAGCAGTCCGGCCTGCTCGGCCAGAGCTGAATCCAGCGCCTCCTGCGTTCCGGCGCCCTTCTCCTCCAGCAGAACCTGCAGTTCCAGTAGCTTGGCCTCGTACTCCCCGCGCACCTTATGGAAGATCTCCGGCTTGGTAGCAGCCTTCTTTTCGTCCAGCAGCCGGATCCGCTTGTTGAAGACCTCTGTCAGTCGCTGAAGTTCCTCGATCGACTCGTTGCCAGTGATGTTCTCTACAGCCATTATTATTTCCTTAAGTTTAGGAAGATAATTTATAGATGAGTTTTTGCACCAGGGTTCGGGGCTCTCCCCTTCCGGATTTCAGGGCATATTCGGTCCGGTAAATCTGGTCCATTGCCCACAGATACTGCTGCGGGGTCCTCTTCCGCGAGGCGGGGATCATCTGGTTCACGTAAAATTCATGGCTCTGGATGCTGTATCCGATCTGCCGGGGGGATACGCCGCGGGCGGTCAGCAGGAATACCTTCCAGTATTTTTCCAGCTGGTAGTAAACGG
>JAHJLF010000007.1 GCA_018821925.1 Candidatus Edwardsbacteria bacterium | reverse complement strand
TCACCTCCTTTTTTTAGGAGCCGGTTTTTTATCGGCACCCAAAATAATAAACCCTTTTTTATAATCTTGTGTTATCTGTTTATAAATATACAACATATTGTATTTTTGTCAAGAATATTTTTTGTAAAATTATATTTATTTTTAGTTATATTTTTATGAATTCTTATTAAGTTTAAAAAATCCTTTGAAATCAATGCTTTACAAGACCTATGATTGTTTATAGCTGATTATAGATAAAAAAATATCCACAACACAATATATTGTGTTGTGGATATTAAAATCATGTTTTTATAAGATTTTTTTTATAATAGTTGCCAAACCCTTTAATATCAATGTGTTCAGTGCTTTTAGGTTTTAAAATAAGTTCGCAAGTATTGTAAATGCTGCATCTTACGGGTTTTTGAGAAAGTCATCGTCGAAAATTCTTTTTTTGGGGCGAAATAATTTTATTGTGCTTTGGGCGATTATTGTTCCCCCGGCACAAAAATTTATCATCCGGCACCACAGGTCCTGCAGCCAAAAGAACCTTCCTTCCTGGACTATTTTGTTCTGATAATCCCACATTATATCGGTGATATAAACCGCACTGCGGCGCAGGGCCATAAAATTTATTTGGTTATTTTTCATTTGGGGAGAAAGACTGCAGGCCGCATCATAGCCGTATTCGCCGGCAGCCTCCATTACCCGCTGATCATAACGGCCGAAGGGATAGGACAGCGTCCCGATTTTTTGCCCCAGATATTTTTCCAAAATATTTTTTGCCCCGACCAGTTCGTCCCTCAACTCATCATCATCAAGCCGGCGAAGGTCCTGATGGGTGCGGGTATGGGATCCGAATTCGATGCCGGCTTCAGACATCTCGATGATCTGCTTCCACCCGAGATGCCTGAATTTACGGCCTCCCCAGTTGACATCCCATTCGTTCTCCCTGCCCACATAATCGGTGACCACAAAAATGGTGGCGGGATATCCGTGCTTTTGCAGAATGGGCCAGGCATAATTATACAATCCCTCATAGGCATCATCGAAGGTAAGACAGACATATTTTTTGTTTTTGCTCTCACCGCTTCTCATCAATTCCACCGCCCGGGAAAGCGTCACCGGAGTTATGCCCTTGGCCTTGATATAGTCCATATGTTTTTGGAATTGTCCCGGTGTGGTCCAAGTCCCGCCCAGTTCGAATTTTTTATCAACCTTATGATAGGCCAGAATGGGAATATAATTACCGGCCGGTCTGCCGAACCTTGACCGCCAGACCAAATATCCCAGAAAAAGCAAACCACATGATATAACCGCTACAATAATTAGGAATATAACTATATACATAATGCATATTAATGAGTTTTAGGTTAAAATTTCAAATATTAAAAGCTCGCTAAAACACCTTTTGTCTCTATGCGCATGCACCGCTTGGCGTTAGGCGAATAAAATAAAACTTGACAAAACGCTTAAAATGTTGTATATTACAAATCTAAATTAAAAGCAACACATACTCTTACTTGCTTTCATTATTGAGAATCGGAGGTGATTTAATACGAAGGTAACCGTTGAAAGCAATGATTCATTCGATAAAGCTTTAAGAACCTTTAAGCGCAAGTGTATCAAGGAAGGTTTGCTGGCCGATATCCGCAAAGGCGAGTATTTCATGAAACCCAGCATTCGCAAAAGGCTGAAATCAGCCAAGGCCAGAACCAGAAAAGCCAAGATCGGAATTTAAATATCATTGAAATAATAGGCCCCCTAATAACAGGGGGCCTTTTTTATTGGTAGATTATCAGCCACACCGCCAGGACATACACCACCAAGCTGGACAGCAGCCAGCGGTCGGTCAAAAGCACCGTCTCCGGCTGTTCGCCCTGGTTTTTCCGGTAGATAAGGTAGAGGTATCTGAATATGCCGTACAGCACGATAGGTATGGTGAATTTCAAATTACTGGTCCCGAATTTTTCCACCGTCTCCGGCCACATGGTGTAAAGGCTGTAGCTGACGACCACCGCAGCAGTAACCACGGCGATCATCTGGTCCAGCAGTTTGTCGCTGTAATCGGAAAGGGTCTGACGATGGACGACAGCTTCATTTTCCATGGTTTTCATCTCCTGCCTTCTCTTGGCCAGGGCCAGGAACAGCGACAACAATATCACGCAGATCAGCAGCCAGTCGGAGATAGGCACACTGACAGCCTCAGCACCGGCCGCCGCCCTCATGACGAATCCCGCCGCAATCACGAATACATCTATTATCACCAGACGCTTGAGCCACAGGCTGTAGCCCAGCATCAACAGCAGATAGGAGAGCGCCACCATACCGAACGGCAGGTTTATCAAAAACGCTATTGCGCATCCGGCAAAGCCCAGTATCACCGCTGCTGCCAAAGCGGCTGACCGGGGCAGGGCGCCGCTGGCAATGGGCCTTTGTTTTTTTACCGGATGCAATTGATCGGATTTGTAATCCAGAATATCATTAATAATATAGACAGCTCCGGAAATGGCGCAGAACAGGACAACGGCGATGATGGTTTTGGCCAGCAGCAGCGGATGGCCTAAATTCTGGGAAAATATCAGGCCGGCGAATATTATCAGGTTTTTTGTCCACTGTCTGGGCCGCATTGAAATGAAGATATTTTTTATCATCGCTAGTCCGCCTTTAAAATATTATACAACTTGACGAATTCATTCAGGTTCAGGGTCTCCGCCCGCCGGGTAAGATCCATTTCGGCCGATATCCGATTGCTAATCTCCTCCTCCCATTTATTATGCTGTTTAAGCACTGAGCGTAGCATCTTTCTCCTCTGGGAAAAACATAGCCGCACGAAATCGAAAAAATCTCCTTCCTCTTCCAGGATTACCGGCGGCATTTTATGCGGCGTTAATTTTATCACCGATGACGTTATCTTGGGCTTAGGAAAAAATGAGCCGGGCAATACGTTGAATAATTTTTCTACCGTTAAGTGATATTGAATGAATATCGATAGCGAGCCGTAATCCTTGCTGCCGGGCTTGGCTGATAGGCGGTCGGCCATCTCCTTCTGGACCATCACTATTATGCTGGCAATACGCTGGCGACTCTCTATCAGTTTTTCCAGAATGGGAACCGTTATATTATAAGGCAGGTTGGCCACTACCTTGAATGACCTGCCGGATTCTTTTATGATTTCATCAAGATCATATTGCAGAATATCCTGATTGACAATCTTGATTTTTTCGCTTTGCCCGAACATTGCTGACAGGGTTTCTACCAGCCGGGGATCTATCTCCACCGCCCATATTTTTCGACACCGGTCGGTCATCAGTGATGTCAGCACACCCTTGCCTGGCCCGATCTCCAGCACCGTGTCTGTTGATTTAAGTTCGGCAGCGGTTACGATCTTCTCGGCCACCGCCGGGGAGGTGAGAAAATTCTGTCCGTATTTTTTCTTGGGAGCTAAACTTTTTTTAAATATCAGGTTTTCCATTGGCTATCCCACCACATCGTAATGCCTGATGCGAATATTTACCCCCAGCTCCTTGGCCGTCTGCTTTGCCTTCTCTATATCAACTCCCGGCATATCCATTACCGTTACGGTTGTTTTTATTCCCGCCGACCGGCAGCCCTTGGCAAAGTCCAGCAACGCTGCAAAGGCCTTGTCGGAGAACCGGCTGGGGCAGATCCTGTCGTAGGTCTCCTGATCTCCGGCATTGAGGCTGATGGAGACTTCGTCTATCAGGCCTTTTAATTCGGGAATTATATCACGCCCGGCGATCAGGTTGCCTTGTCCGTTGGTGTTGATCCGCACATGGGTCTTTTTGCTTTTAAGCCAGCCGGCCACTTGCTTGACCAGATCCAGGCGCAGCAGCGGCTCGCCGTAGCCGCAGAAGACCACCTCCCGATATTTTGATGGATCGCCGATGGCATCAACTACCTCCTGGAAATCCGGCTCCCGCTCCAGCCTAAGGTTGTGCCCCTTGATAAAGTCTGTCTTCTGTCGGATGCAGAACAGGCAGGAATTGGTGCAGCGATTTGTGATGTTCAGGTAGAGTGAATCTCTTATCTGATATGCGATCTTGGCCGGGTCTATTCTTCCGATGTTGAAGAACTTTTTGGCATTCAGGGTGGTAACCCGGCAGACGTCATCATAAGTCAGTGGCGAAAGGATCTCCGCCACTTTCCTGGCAATGATCTCCAGATAAGCCGGCTCGTTGCGCTGGCCGCGGTGCGGCTCCGGAGCCAGGTAGGGACAGTCTGTCTCCAGCATCAGGCTCTCCAGTTCCACTGTTTTAAGCACTTCGGGAAGATGCTTGGAATTCTTGAAAGTAATCGGCCCGCCTGCCGACAGCAAATAGCCCCGCCGCTTGGACTCTTTGGCCATTTCGACATCCCCGGCAAAACAATGAAGGACAATTTTGAGACCAGGATGCTCTTTTAAAATGTCCATCACTTCTTGATGGGCGTCGCGGTCGTGAACCACCACCGGCAGGTTAAGCGTTTCCGCCCAGGCCAACTGTTTTTTGAAAGCTTCGACCTGGATTTCTTTGGGGGACAGGTTCCGGTGGAAATCCAAGCCCATCTCGCCGATGGCCACTACCTTGGGATTTTTAGCCAAAACTTCCAGTTCTTTGAAGGTTTTTTCATCAAGAGTTTTGGCATCATGGGGATGGATGCCCACCGCGGCATAGCAACAGTCGTGCTTCTCGGCCAGCTCCACCGAGGCCCGGCTGGTCTTCAGATCGTAGCCGACGTTGATTATATACTCCACGCCGGCATCCTGCGCTCTTTTGATGACCTGATCCCGGTCGTTTTTGTAGTCGCTCTTGGTCAGGTGGGCGTGGGTGTCAATGATTTTTGTTTTATCAGGCTCGTTCATCAAATCTCATTTTAATATTTCAATTGTCGCATCCCTTACGTGCTTGAACCGGTCTGCTCCCAGGTGCACACCGCCGTACCAGCGGGTGACCACCAAGCAGAGGTTCTCCGCCTTTCTCTTCCGCATGATCTCCAGCATCATCACCCCGGCCCCGGTCTCCTTTGACGGGGAATTATAGCCGTCGTTTTTATATTCAAGAATTCTTCCGTCGCCGGTTTTTATCCGGTAAGCAACGATGTTGTGATCGGCCTGACGGAATTTCTTGTCTTTCAATAGAAGCTTAATCTTTTCCTTAAAATCATCCTCCGAAAGGACCGGAAAAGAAGTGACCGCGTACTTGGATCTTCGGTCCACTATAAAAGGATTTATCTGCTTTAAGCCTTGAATAATCTTCATGTTTGCATAGCGGCGTTAATACCTAATAAGATATCATTATACCATCAATGGTGTCAATAATTAATATTTTTTTAATCGATCAACGGTATTGAAAATATATCCTTTTATTGATATCATTTAACCAATCGTTCCGGCGATTATTAACAGGGTTGCGAATCCAAACCATCCGACGGGAGATAATAACATGAAAAGAACATTATTGGCATTTGTCCTGATGCTGCTGACCCTGGGCCGCCTAAATGGCCAGCCGGAGGACCGGGCCCGGGAGATCATCAAAAAGGTGGATCAATTATACCGTAGCAACAGCAGTTACGCTCAGATGGAAATGGAGATCAGCACCCCACACTGGCAGCGGACCCTTTCGCTGGAGGCATGGACCAAGGGCACCGACAAGACTTTCATCCTTATCAACTCTCCCAAGAAGGAAAGCGGTACCGCCACCCTGCGCATCAAGAACGAGATGTGGAACTACCTGCCCCAGACCGCCAAGGTGATCAAGGTGCCGCCCTCAATGATGATGGGCTCCTGGATGGGCTCAGACTTCAACAACGACGACCTGGTGCGCGAGTCATCGATGCTGGACGATTATACCTATACGATGATCACTCCGGCGGAGCCGGAGCCGGGGATGCTCAGCCTGGAGATGATCCCCAAAGAGAACGCTGCCGTAGTCTGGGGCAAGATTATATTGACTGTCAGGGAGAAGGATTACCTGCCGGTCCGGCAGGAATATTACGACGAGAAGGGCCGAATGATGCGGCTGATGGAATTCAAAGAGATCAAGGTAATGGGCGGCAAGACCATCCCGACAGTTATGGAGCTGATATCCCAGACCAAGGAAGGCAACCGGACGGTCATCCGTTACCTGAAGACCGATTTTGACATCCCCCTGAAAGAGGGTATATTTTCCCTGCGCAATCTGAAAAAAGGCCGGTAATAGTAAACAACATTCTATTATGATACTTAAATTGGCCCTAAGAAATATTTTCCGTCAAAAACGGCGCACGGTTTTTACGGTGCTGACCATGGTGGGCGGTTTTACCCTGGCCTCCCTGAGCATCGGCATCGCCGACGGCTCCTACAACCACCTGATAGACGTCTTTACCCGCACCCAGACCGGCCACATCCAGATTCACAAAGGCGACTACCTGGACAAGCCGTCGCTTTACAAGACCATAGACGGCTATCAGGACGTAGGCAATAAGATAGAGACCGTCAGAGGGGTGGAATCCTGGGCACCGCAGTTATTCGCTCCGGGGCTGGCCTCGCTGAACGACAAGAGCAGCGCTGTGCAGATGATCGGGATCGACCCCCGACGGGAGACGGCCACCACCCATTTTGACAAAAAGATCAAACAGGGAATATTATTCCCGGAGCAGCCCGGTCATTTTGCGGTGATAGGCAAGGGCCTGGCACAAAGCCTCAAAGCTGATCTGGACAGTCAGATAGTGATAGTCTCCCAGGCTGCCGATGGCTCCATCGCCAACGATATCTACACCGTCTGCGGGATCATGGAGAGCGGAGACGATTATAAAGATCGGATGTCCTTCTACCTGCACCTGGCCGATGCCCAGGAGCTGATGGTCCTGGAGGGCCGGGTCCACCAGATCAGCATCAATGTTTCCAACATCAAAAAAGTGCCGGGGATAACACGCCGGTTATCACAAGAGCTTTCGGGGATGGGTCTGGACGTCGAGCCATGGCAGGTGGTGGCCAAGACCTTCTACCGGAGCATGCAGGCCGACAAGCAAGGCAACGTCGTATTTCACTTCATCATCATGCTGATAGTGGCTATCGGCGTACTGAACACCGTGCTGATGGCGGTGCTGGAGCGCACCAGGGAATACGGGGTCTTAAAAGCCCTGGGAACCCGGCCATCGCAGATATTCCGGATGGTGGTGATAGAGGTAATGGCCATGGCCGCAATCAGTCTTGTTATAGGCAGCCTGTTAGGGCTTCTGGTCAACTATATTTTCTCTATCTACGGATTTAATATCCCTCCCACCGAGGTGGGTGGCATAGTGATGGACACCATGAAATCCGAGATCAACGCCCCGAGCATTTACATCCCCACCCTGCTGGTCTTTTTCTCGGCCCTGCTGGTCTGCATATTTCCGGCGAGGATGGCATCTAAGATTCAACCTGCCCGGGCCATGCGTTTACACTGAAAATAAGGCGTGAATTTGATGTTATATGTAAAATTAGCCTGGAGAAATCTCTTTCGTAACAAGCGGAGAACTTTGATTTCCAGCCTGGCCATCGGCATGGGGTTGGCTTCGCTGATACTAAGCGACGGATTTATGGTCGGGCTGGTCAGGGTAATGGTCAATCTGGCCACCTCCTCGTTTTTGGGCGAGGCCCAGATAAATGCCGCGGGTTTTCGCCAGACCCAGGATGTGCAGAAGACAATAACCGATCCCCAGGGGATTTTGAATGAGCTATCGAACGACGACCTGGTTGATAAATATTCCCCGCGAGTCTTGAGCTTAGCCATGATCAGTTCACCGGCCAACGTCAGCGGCGTCAGTCTGATCGGGATCGATCCCGCTTGGGAAAAGCACTTAACCAAGATCGACGAAGCCGTGGTGCAGGGAGATTACTTTACCGGCGATGACAACCGTGAGATAGTGCTGGGCATAAAACTGGCCGAGATACTGGAAGTTGAACTGGGAGACCGGATCGTGCTGACCGTGTCCCAGGCCCACAGTGGGGACCTGTCGCAGGAGATGTTCCGCATATCGGGCATCTACGACATGAAGGACCGCAGCATGAACTCGGGGCTGGCCTTCATTCGCCTGAGCCGGGCCCAAAAGATGTTGGGGCTGGGCGATAACATCCACCAGATCGCCATAAAATTCAAAGACGCCAAAGCCAGCGAGAACCTGCAGCTTCCATTTTGGAAGCATTTTTCCGCCAACGGCAACGAAGCCCTCTCATGGATACAGCTGATGCCCCAGATAAAATCGATGATAGACATGTCGCAGGTCAGCACCGCCATAATGGCCGTGATACTGATAGGGCTGGTGGCCTTCGTGATACTGAACACCCTGTTCATGTCCATCTTCGAGCGAATGTTCGAGTTCGGGGTGCTGCGGGCCCTGGGCACCAGGGCTTTGGGCATCTCCAAGCTGATCCTGTTCGAGGCCGGATCGCTGGCAGTCATCAGCATCATAGTGGGAGCCTTACTGGGGCTGGCCAGCACTCTCATCCTGGCGGCCGTCGGGATCAATTACGCCGGGGCTGAATTCTACGGACTCACCTTCAATGAGTCGATCCGCCCCGAATTCCAAATAAAGCAGTACATCACATACCCCATTTGGGTCTTTCTGTTCACTCTGGTCATCGGCATCTATCCGGCAGTGCACGCCGCCCGGATACAACCGGCCACGGCCATGCGAAAAAGTTTTTAACTAGCATTGGGGGAAATTATGAATTCCTTTAAAGATACCGATCACATCATGGCCGCTAAGGGACTGGTCAAAACCTACCAAGATAACGGCCTGCCGGTGGAGGCGGTGCGCGGCATAGATCTGACTATCAATTCCGGCGAGTTCGCCGCATTGGTGGGCCCCTCCGGTTCGGGCAAGACAACTTTTTTAAATTTGATCTCAGGTCTGGACAACCCCACATCGGGGCAGGTCCACCTTAATGGCCGGGATATCTCGCAGATGTCAGGCAAGGAACTGTCCGATTTCCGGCGGGACAATATCGGCTTCATTTTCCAGGCCTATAATCTGATACCGGTGCTGACGGTGGAGGAGAACGTCGAATATGTGATGATGCTTCAGGGCGTTCCCAATGAAGAGCGGCGCCAACGGGTTTTGGAAACATTAAAGGAGGTGGGGCTGGCGGGATACCAGGACCGCCTGCCGCCAAAACTTTCGGGCGGCCAGCAGCAGCGGGTGGCGGTGGCCAGGGCCATGGTGGCCAAGCCCTCGATAATCCTGGCCGACGAGCCCACCGCCAACCTGGATTCCAAAACCGCCCAGGCCCTGATGGAGATGATGCATGAGCTGAACCACAAAACGGGGATGACCTTCGTTTTCTCCACTCACGACAAGCTGGTGATGGACAAAGCCGAGCGGATAATAACCATCAAGGACGGCAGGATAGATAGCGACCTGGTCAAATAGCGTGTATTATGTATCGTGTTTTTAAATATTGTTTTATTCTTCTGATCTCACTTACATTGATACCTGCCGCCTGCTTGGCCGGGCAATTGGAATTTGGCGGTTATGCCAAATCGTTTCTGATCTTTCAGCACTCGCCTGACGGCAGCGGTGATCGCTGGATGCTGACCAATCCCTGGGGGGTAAAGATTTCCTGCCTTCCCCGCGACAACTTTTCACTTAACCTGGCCTACATAATTTCTCCTCACTGGGAGAGCCCGGCGTCCGGTGTAGAAGCATCTTCCAGCGCCCGGCAATACCGGGTGAGCGATTTTAAACCGAGACTTTTATCGGATTCTCCAAGCGCTACCGATAATCTTTCCCTGTGGCAGAATCTGGACCGGGCTTATGTTCGTTTAAGCCTGAACCGGGCCGATATCTTTGTGGGCCGCCAACCCATCGCCTGGGGCAGCGCCCGCTTTATAAACCCCACCGACGTGATCGCCCCCTATGGTTTCCAGGAAATGGACACTGAGGATCGAATTGGAGTAGATGCCGTCAGGATAAATTACCCGCTGGGACCATTGTCTGAGATCGGGCTGGGTTATATATCTGGCAAGAATTTTAAGCCGCAAAACAGCGCCGCCTATCTAAGATCGATAATATATTTATTCAAGACCGACCTGGCTTTTACCCTGATGGAATTCAAAAACAATTTGCTATACGGGATTGATGCCTCCAGATCACTGAGCGGAGCCGGATTATGGTGGGAAGCCGGATATATCGATTTTGAAGAGCCTTCCGAGGATGCCTTTAGAGTATCGGCCGGAGCCGATTACAGGTTAAGCGCTAAAACCTATGCTTTCGGGGAATATCATTTCAACGGCTTCGGAGAAAGCAATGTATCTGCTTATAGTGAGAATTATATTAAACAGCCCTACCGCGAGGGTGTTGTCTACCTTATGGCGAAAAACTATTTTTCTGCTGGGTTGAACTACCAGATAACTCCCCTGTTGTCCTCCGGCACCCAGCCGATCTTAAACCTTGACGACTGGTCGGTTGTTTTCAACCAACAATTCGAATATAATCTTACCCAGAATAGTTACCTATCCTGCGGGCTTTATAAGGGCTTGGGGAAAAGATCGGAGATTTCTTCCGGCGGTGTCGGTGCAATTAGATCGGAGTTTGGTTCGTATTCAGACGTTTATTTTGCTTCATACAGATTTTATTTTTAGCATACCTATAATAAAAAGGGACAGGCCAAGCCTGTCCCTTTTTTCTAATTAAATAGCGAATTATCTCAGCAGGGTTAGTCTCTTCATAAAATTGGATTGGCCGATCTTTAGGTTGACAAAATATACCCCGGTGGATAATTTGCGCCCCCGGTCATCGGAGCCGTCCCAGTTGGTTTCATAACTGCCTGAGGCCTTGTCCCCCAAATATCTGCTGTGAACGGCCTGCCCGACGATATTGTAGACAGTCAGATTGACCTCGGCATTGCCTTGGCCCACCTGGTAGGATATTCTGGCAGAAGATCTGAACGGGCTGGGGCCGCAGAAAAGAAGTCGGGAGACAGAAAACGCCGGCGCTCCGCTGGCCACCATCACCGGCCCGTAATAAACGATCTTACCATCGGTATCGATCTGGGCCAGACGGTAATAATATTGAGTATTGTATCCGGCGCTGTTATCGATCCATTGATACTGGTGCGGCTGGCCGTAGGCTTCGATCTCGCCAGATAAATGATACGGGCCTCCCGAGAGAGTCGATCTCTCTATCTTCCAGCTATCGGTGGCTGCCTCATAGGATGTGATCCACTTAAGAAGCACCTTCCTGTTCTCCACTGCTCCAGTAAATGATGCCAGTTGTACCGGCAGCGGATTGGCGGCATCGCTGACCGTCCAGGCCGAGAAGGAGGTCACGCTTTCGGTAATAGAACGGCTGGATGAAACGTCGTGCGGAGAAAAAGCCACGGTCCAGGTGCTCCCACCGTCCAGGCTTTTCCACAGCTGGGCAGAGGTCAGGTCCCGTCCGTTGTCGTCGTCGGATACCCATGACAGCGTCAGGCTTCTTCCGCCTGACGGCGGATTGTCAGAGGTGAGGTTCCAGCGGCGGGTAATACCTGTATCGGCATTAGCACCGGTAATACTGGCCACCACAACTCCGGCCGGTCCGGATATACGACGAACATTGACCGTTCCCAGATCATCAGCGCCCGAATTGAGCGACACGCCAATCCCCCCGAAGCTGGAGCTCCCGGTGCCCACCGTTCTTGATGTCAAAAGCTTTCCGATCACATAACGCCCTGCCTGCTCTCCGCTCAGAGTGGCGCTGGAACCCAGGATCAGCGAGTCGATCCCGGTGTTCAGGTTTCCGTTATCCAGGGTCAATGAATTTACGACGGTGGTGGTGGTGTCCATGGTTACGCCGCTGGTGTTGTTTATGACGATATTGGGCATGGTCTCCTGCAACTCCTGCCTGGTATGCTGAGCGGATGTTCCGGCATATTCCAGGGTGGACCCGCCGGCATACTGCAGAACACCAGTCACGATCTGCCCGGTGGCCGAGGAACTTCGCAGATAGGCTCCGTTGTTAACAAAAATACTATCGGCTGAAACATTGGATCCCGTTAGTTGCAGAACGCCATCAACCACTATTTTCCGGCAGGGAACCGTAGCAGTGGATGTACGGGAAACTCTTTGGGCTATAAGCGATGACCCCGCAGCAATTGACATAGTTCCGGTTAATACTGCTCCCGAATCCGCCCGGACATCCCCGCCCTTGAAAACGCCGGAGGATATGATGATATCGGAAGCCTTTACGTTCTTGGAGGATGTTCCGGTGTCGCCAGAGGCCAGGGCCACCTCCATCCGCCATCTGGTGCCGTAGGCTCCCCAGTTCTCTCCGAATAGCGCCCGGGCGCTGCCCACAAATTTAAGCCGGCCGGAGTTGCAACGTATCAAGTAATCATTAAGAGTGACGCCGTCGGCATTGAGCATTCCGTGGACCGAGAGTGTGTAGTCGCTGATATCCAGCCTGGTTCCGTAATTAGCCCCCAGGAAGATGGCGTTCTTGCACGAAGCCTCGGCGTCGACGGTAACGGTATCAATGGCCCTGATGATGATATTGTTGGTAGAGCACGGCGGCTGGCTGGCGGCACCCCAGATTGTTCCGTTATAGGTCTCCCATGACGAAATATCCGTCCAGATCCCGGTCTTCAGCGACCGGTAATCTCCGGCGTCGAAATGCTCGGTGGTGAGCTGGCTGTCGACTGCCGGGTTTAAAGTAAGATAATTCTCGGTGCCCCCCGAACCATTGTATTCATAGACCGCAAAATGATAAGTGGTGTTGGGAGCCAGTCCCAGGATGGTGTCGCAGTTGCCGGAGGAGGAAAAGACTGTATAATTGCCGGTTCCGATCTGCTGCCCCATGCCGTAAGTAGAGCTGGGGAAATAGCTGTTGCCGTCCACCGGATCGGCGTCCACCGGGCTCCCCTGTTGGACCAACACCATCCGGGCGCTGCCATTGCCGTTGGTCCAGCTGATAATCAATTGATTCTCTGAGACCTCGCTGAAGACTATATTGCTGGCCTGAACGCTGGGCGCCCCACCGATGGCGGCAAAGCTTATGGTGGTGTCAGGAACCAGGCCGGAGGCAGCGGCCTCTATCGTCAACCCGCCTTCGGCCAGGTCATACTGCAGATCGCTCCAGGCCCTTAAACCCGAAGCCAGATTCTGGGTAAGGCCGGTGGCCGAGGTCAGATTTCCCATCCCGCCCAGCAGGGTCAAAGTGACGCTGTTGGCAGCGTCCAGGTCGCGGTTGCCGTTGCCATCGGCGGCCTCAACAGATAATCCGAAGTCAACACTGACATCCACCGAGGCCGGTGGTTCCGAGGCAATGTTCAGCCTGGTGGCGGCCACGGTGACTGCATTATTAGATGCCCCGGATTCTACCGCAGTGCCTGCTCCGCTGGCAAATGGTGTGCCGGCGGCGTCCACGGTAAAGCTGGTCCGGTCCACCTTGAAGGCCAGATTGCTGTTGTCTATGGTGGCTTGAAACGAGCCCAGGTCGCCCTTCAGCCATATTTTCAGATGGTAGGTCTTACTGCCGTTGTCGGTCACCTCTCCCAGCCTGCCAGAGGAATGATCTATCCCCGAGAAGACGATGCTGTCGGCATAGACCGTGCCCGAGGCCGAATCGGCCGATCCGTCGAACAGCTTGACCCCGGCTATGATGCCGCTCCAGTCGGAGATATCGTTGCCGGTGCCCTTGGTGATGACGATCTTATCTATCAGTGTATTAAGGGCATCGCCACCGGTGGAGTCATCCTTGACCCGGAAATCGAAATTGAGCACCTTCTCGGCATCGGTGTCCAGCAGGGACGAGATGGAGGCCGGCTCGGAGCCAGCACCGGCGCTGACATCGGAACCGCCTGATACGGCCGGAACAATGTCCGTCCATGAAGTGCCGACCCGAATACCGTCCACCGTGATCCTCTGGGCGGCGTTATACTGCCGCAGAGCGATGGTGCCCAGCTCGGCGGCATCGGCTCCTGCGGCACCTATGGGGCCGATGGTAGGGGTGGCCGGTTCCGAGGACGGGGCCCCCGATGACATCACATACAGGCACAGGCTGTCGTTAGTGGTCGATCCAGAATAAAACGTGTATTTCAGGACAACCAGATATGTGGTGCCGTAGGAATAATTGTTATCTGTGTAGACGGCCGTCTCGGTAGTTTTTTGCAACCCAAATTCGAGATTGCTCCCGGCATCGTTCATTACGTTGACCCTGGCCAAAAAGGTCGTTCCGATCGGATTGGGACCCAAATGCAGGAAATATCCCGTTGGAGCACCGCCCGACCCCACATTGACCAGAAATGACGCATAAACCGATCCGCTAGTGATGCCCAAATCAAAAGTGCGGCTCACATCCTCTCCGGTGCTGTCCACCAAGGCTGCGTTGCCGATGCCGGAGGAGGCATAATCGGTATATGTAAGGCCGCCTGAGGATACCGTGATGGGATTTGTACCTCCGCTGCTATGAGCAGTCCACCCATTATCGGTCAGATTGGTTCCGGCAGTGTAATCGAAATTGTCGACCAGCAATTGCCCTTGAGCAAATGATGTTAACATCAAAATGCCCAATATGGTTATTACCGCATACTTTCTCATTTCATGGTCTCCAAGATATTATATTTATTTTTACTTTATTAAAATTACTCTGCCGTTTTGGTTTATCCCGTTTGCAGTTAATCTAAAGAAATATATCCCCGCCGGACAGGCCTTTCCGCCCTCGCCCCGGCCGTTCCAATCGAAATAGTTCTGCCCGGCCTGGCCATTGTTTTCGAAGAATGATTTTACCAATTGACCGGATATGTTATAGATATCCAGCTTAACCGGGCCAGGCTGGGATAAATTGTATCGGAAAGTTATATTATTTCTAAAAGGATTGGGGCTACAACTTACCCAATGGCCTGGATCATTTTCGGAAATACTAGGCGTTGCAGCGGCCCTTACCGGTCCGTAAACGGCTGTGTCCCCATTGACGTCCTTCTCCAGCAAACGGTAGTAATAATCAACCCCAGCAAAGACATTCTTATCGATCCAGCCGTAATTGTGGATCTCGTTGCTGGTGCCGGCCGTCGGCAGGGAGATCATTAGCTGGTAATAATTCAAGGAATCCAGCGACCGCCAGATCTGCCATTGGTAACTGTTGATCTCACTGGCGGTGGTCCATTTAAGGGTGATCTGGCCCGGCTCGCCCAATGCGGTGAAATAGGCCAGCTCCACGCCCAAAGGATCGTTGGGGTTGGCCCCGCCGGGGGTGCCGTAGGTGGCGCTGGTGCTGTTAGCTGCGTCTCCGTACCAGCTGGCTGACAGGATCCCGCTGGAAAACGGACGAGTGCGGTACTGGCACCAATAAGATAACCCAAAAGTCATGGTGGAATCTATTAAAGTGCCCCCTGCATCATGAAGGCTGAATATCTCTGATCCATTTAATGTTAGTAATCCAACCTTATTATATAAAATGGAATAATAGTTTAACCAGTTGGCAGTATCGGACCTTACCACAACAAAATATCCACCTGCCGGTATTATATCAGATGACGTAAAAGTAGTGGTTAATGTCGAATTATATTGCCTTAAAGTCCAACTGTTCAAATTGATAGCCGAAGCTGTATTATTGAATAGTTCAACATATTCATTGGAAAAGCCCGTCAAAGAAGACCGCTGTTCGTTGACCTCGCTGATCACTACCGTATAACCACCGGTAGCTGTTGTGGTGAATGTATTGTCCCCGGAATAGGTAGGCCCGTTGTTCATGGGATCGGTGGACGACACTTTGTAGTGATAGTTGGTGGAGGCCGACAGCCCGGATAGGCCGACGGAATGGTTAGTGACGTCGCTTTCATTCTTGGCGGTATCGCTATACGATGTGGTCAGGCCGTAGTAAACCCAGGAATTGGAGGCCTCGTCTGTGGTCCAGCTGATTGTGGCCGTAGACGAAGTGATGCCGGTGACCGTCGGGCCGGAGGTGATCACCGGGGCCGTGACATCGTCATTGTCGCCCAGGGTCAGGATGAAGACGCTGTCGGCGCCGATGGCGGCGCTGGTCCCGCCGGAGACATTGCGCAGTTTAAAGATCAGGGTCTCGGTGCCTTCCACCAAGGCGTCATCGGTGATGGTAATGACGGCGTTTTGATTGGCCGATGAGCCGGCCGGAAAGGTCAGGGTTTGGGTGGTGTAATCGTTGATGTCCGCCACCGTGCCGGTTCCTCCGGTAAGCACCACCTGGACAGAGGTGGCGCTGCCGGCGCTGGGAATGGCAATGGACACGGCGATGTTAAAGGGAGCGTCGCCTTCGGTCTTGGTGATTGCAACAGAAGCGAAATAAACGCTGGTGTTCCAGTATTCCGGGAAATAACAACGATCCACCAGGGAGCTGTCGATCACGAAGGGGTTGGGCTTGTTCTGCTGATAGGCGGCGATCTTCCAGGTCCGGCTCTTCTCGGTGGAATCGGAGGGATCTATAGTATGCCAGTTCCGCAGGTCGTACTTCTGGCCGGTCCACCAGGCATCCGAGGTGTCGCCCAACTGGTACATGGTCAGCACGTAGAACATGGCCCGGGCAGTATTGCCTTTTTGAATTTCTCTAGCCTCAAATTTTACATTGACCAAGCGCTCACTATATTCGTTAATATTGGAGCCGGGAATGCTGGTTAATACATCCTCGTAACGATACCATTCGGTAGTCTGATTGTCGATGCTCTCCCCAAAGGGCAAATTTCCGCGAGAAGAATTGACATCGCATTCCGTAGGGAACAAATGGTGCATATCAGATTCGGTCTTGGTGGAGTCAAGATAAAACTGCGCCCAAGTATGTTCGCAATTTATTCCGGCAGCGTTATCATACGCCCAAGCGGTAGGATCAGCCGTAGGACCACCATGCATGGTAAAGCCCGTATAGACACAGGTAAGGCTGTCCTCCTGAATATCTATCTCCCCGTACATCTTATCCCGGGCGCCATCGTATCCTAATACCGTGGCCGTTTTATAATATTTCCGCAAGGAATCTATCAGCGGACGGCCCGTCACTCCGGGGAAAAGTTCGACTGCTGATACGGAACTAAATGCCGTTGATATAATAGCTACAGCTATCAGTAATTTTTTCATTTTACCTTATTCTTTGGACCAAAATAGTAGGCGGTAGCCTTCTTTGGCTACCGCCTATTTATAACACAAAACCATGCCCCTGTCAATTAAGATTGTATTAAATATTCATAGGATCAGATCACGTCGGAGAAGCCCTCCAGCCGCTTGCTGCGGGAGGGATGGCGCAGTTTCCTAAGGGCTTTGACCTCTATCTGGCGCACCCTCTCACGGGTGACGTTGAAGATGGCCCCCACCTCCTCCAGGGTCCGGGGGCAGCCGTCGTTGAGGCCGAACCGCAGGCGAATGATGGACTCCTCCCGCTTGGACAGGGTGGCCAGCACCTTTTCGATCTGGTCCCGCAGCATCAAAAAGTTGGCGGTGCGGGCCGGGCTTTTGGCCGAGGCGTCCTCGATGAAATCGCCGAAGACGGTGTCCTCGTCGTCCCCGATGGGCTTGTCCAAGGAGATCGGCTCCTGGGCCACCTTGATGATGGAACGCACCTTATCGAATGGCAACTCCATGTGTTCGGCGATCTCGTGGCTGGTGGGCTCCCGGCCGTACTCCTGAACCAGCTTACGGGAGGCCTTGGAGACCTTGTTGATGGCCTCGATCATGTGCACCGGGACCCTGATGGTGCGGGCCTGGTCGGCGATGGCCCGGGTGATGGCCTGCCGGATCCACCAGGTGGCATAGGTGGAGAATTTGTAGCCCTTGTGATAGTCGAACTTCTCTACCGCCCGCATCAGCCCGGAGTTGCCCTCCTGGATCAGGTCCAAAAACTCCAAGCCCCGGTTGATGTAGCGTTTGGCGGTGGAGATCACCAGCCGGACGTTGGCCTCCACCATCTCCTTTTTGGCATAATCCCGCTGGAACTGCATCTTCCTGACCTCACCGGCCAGATCCATCACCTGCTCCGGGGTGGTCCTGGCATCCTTGGCCAGGGCGATCATCTTTTTCTGGGCGGTGTGGACCTCCTGCCAATAGCAGAGCAGTTTATCCTTGGGAACGGTCAGCCTGGCTTTTTCCTCTTTCTTCAGCTTCTTGCCCGACTTCAGGATTCTGGCCATCTTGTCCAGCTCCTGGGCATTCAGTTTGCAATGGCCCAGGGCGCGGTCCTTCTCCTTCTGATGGGTCTTTATATGGAAGGAAAGGCTCAGCAATCGGTGGACCATGGAATTAAGCAATTCGTTGCTCAGCTTAAGGGCCTGAAGATTGGTCAGGATCTTCTCCCGGCGCTGGCTTATCTTGAGTCCGGCCTTCTCCTGGTTCTTGAGAGTGGAGAGATATTCAACCTCCTTGTAATCCCGATGGATCCTCTTCAACAATTGCAGGATCTTCTGCCTTTTGCGGCTGGAGGAATACTGCGGCATCCAGCCGTCAATGTCGGTCTGCACCAGATCCTCCATGGTCAACTCGTGTTTTTCGAACTGCTTGGAAAGGCGCATGAATTCTTTCATGTTGACCGGGGCCGAAAAAGACAGGCTCAGTATCTGCCTCTGGCATTCCTCTATCTTCTTGGCGATCTCGATTTCCTTCTCCCGATCCAACAGGGGAACCCGCCCTATCTCATGCAGATACATCCTCACCGGATCGTCAAAGCGGAGCCCGACGGGCACTTCCGCCACCTCCTCCTCCTTGCCCTTGGCCTTCTCCCGCGCCTCCTTGATCTGGTTCCACTCCTCCTCGGAATTGACCACCTCCACGCCGGTCTGGGCCAGCATCATGATGAAATTCTCCAGCTCCTCAGGAGAGACGATATCCTCGGGCAGCATTTCGTTCAGCTTCTGATAGGTGATAAATCCCTGACCTTTACCGAAACTGATTATCTGCTTGATCTTTTTCTTGATGTTGCGGTCCTCCATGGCCTCTCCTAATAATTGGTTATATATATTCTTAATTGTTTTCGTTGTTTCCAACTAAATCGTCCGACCCTTTTCCCGTTGAATATAAATCATTAAATTCCTTTAGAAGTTTATTCTCCAAAATAACATCCCCAGTGTTTTTTACTTTTATCAATTCTTGCTTTATAGCTTCCCGCCTGGGCTTGAGGTTTTGCTGCCGCAATTTGTCCTTGTAATCGCTCAATTTTTGAGCATCATTGTCGGCGCTATCCAGTGAATCATCTTGAAGTTCCTTATTAACCAGCGATTTGGAAAGCAGGCTCTGTTCCTCCTGGTCTTCGAATTTCATCACCAGCCCGGCGCCGTCCAGACGGCCGGTATCCTGATAGATGGCCCCCATTTTTTTCAAAAGGCCGATCAGTTTTTGTGATGCCATACAGTACTCTGCCAAAATTGGCAATTCATGACTAATCCACTCCGGCCGGCGCAGCAGAATGGAAAGGATCTCGCCCTCCCAATCCGGTTTATTATTCGCCGTATTTTCCAGCGAATTACCCTCCGGTTTGAGCCCGTCCTTTTTCCGGGCCAGGTCCAGCACGAAGGATTCATCCAGACCAGCCGCCTCGGCCAGCTCCTTGATGTAGAGCCGCCGCTTCACCGGGTCGGTCACCAGGGCCAGCAAGTTTAAAAGATTGTTCACCAGGGCGCTCTTGTCAGCCACCTGGGACAGATCGGACATCAGCCGGGCCCGCATCACCTTGAACTCGATGAAAGTGATGGCCGTTTCGATGATGGCGGCAAAGGCCTGCTCCCCCTCCCGGCGGATGGCCAGATCCGGGTCCATCTCATGGGGTAGCACCGCCACCTTGACGTCTATCCCGGCCTCCAGCAACAGGGGGATGGTCCGCTCGGTGGCATTCTGCCCGGCGGCATCGGGATCGTAGCAGATAACCGCCTGCTTGGCGTAGCGGGACAGCAGCTTGGCCTGGTCGCCGCTCAGGGCGGTTCCCGAGGTGGCCAGGATATTCTTGAAGCCGTGCTGGTAGGGGATTATCAGGTCAAAATTCCCCTCCACCAGAATGGCCTTTCCGGCGTCCTGCACCGGGCTCTTGGCCTGGCAGAAGCCGTAGAAGCCACGCCCCTTGTGGTAGATAGGCGTCTCCGGCGAGTTGAGATATTTGGCCTGGGGGTTCTGCTCCAGGCTGCGCCCCCCGAACCCGATCACCCGACCGCTTAAGGAGAATATGGGGAATATTATCCGGTGCCGGAAACGGTCGTAGTATCCGTTGCTCTCATCGCGGGCGATTATAAGTCCGGCTTCCTTCAGCAGCTGTAGGCTCAGGCCCTGCTTGCCGGCCGCCTTGATCAGGTCCTCCCAGGCATTGGGGGCATATCCCAGCCGGAAGAATTCTATGGATTGATCGCTGATGCCGCGGTTCTTGAGATATTCCCGGGCTCCGGTTCCGATGCCGGAGGCCAGCCGCTCCTGGAAAAATTTTGCGGCGAACTCGTTGGCCTGGTATAAAAGGTCGTGGGCCCCTTCCTTGTAGTCGTCGGAGGTGGGCAAAGTGATGTTGGCCCGCTTGGCCAAGGTCCTTAAGGCCTCGATAAACGACACCTTGTCGTGCTCCATCAGAAATGAAATGACGTTGCCGCCCTTGCCGCAGCCGAAGCAATGCCAGATCTGCTTGACCGGGGTCACCACGAAAGAAGGGGTCCGCTCCTGGTGAAAGGGGCACAGGGCCTTGTAGGTGCTGCCGGTCTTCTTCAGCGACAGGTACTGTCCCAGCACCTCCACCACGTCGTTGGACTGCCGGACCTCGTCAATTATTTCCTCGGGAATGCGCGCCATTATTATTTGATAATATGAACGATTGGTTTACTGCGAAAGCTGCTTGACGAACTCATCCAGCCGGGCATCGGTCTCCGGCTTTCCGGCCTCGCGGGTACGGATCGTCATTTTGGAAACAGCAGTCTTGCCTGAAAGAGATTCCATCTCCTTGAATGTGTTCTGGTCGCCCGAGCCGCCCATGGTGCAGAACAGGGCCAGCTTTTTGATCTTGTCTTTGTTCTGGCCGATATAGGTCCGGATGGCGCAGGCCATATTGCCAGCCCACACCGGAGTGCCGATGACCACCAGGTCGTAATAATCGGGATTGTTCTTGATGACGGCGATCTGGGCCGGGACCCGTTTCATAGCATCGCGCCCGGCCTTTAGGTATTGCCAAGGCCCTTTGCGGTCTTTAAGGTCTATGATCTCTTCGGTGTCCGCCTGGATCTTTGAGGCGATGGCCTGGCCGATCTTTTTGGTGATCCCGGTGCGGGAGTAATAGATCACTAAGGTTTTCATATCAACCTGCAATATTTATGTTATTTGGTTATCTTCTTTTATTGCGATTCGAGGGACGATGGCCTCCGTGGCCCTTCTCCTGGGGGCGGGCCTCCTTGACGAAGATGGCCTTGCCCTTAAGGGCTACCCGGCCGCTCAGATTGTCTATGGCCGCCAGGGCCTCCGATTTCACCGGCATATCCACAAAGGCAAAGCCGCGGGGCTGGCCGCTGTATCTGTCCATCACCAGGGCCACCGATGCCACCTGACCGAACTTCTCGAAGATCTCCTTCAGCTCGGCTTCGGTCATTTCCTTGGCCAGGTTTCCTGCAAATAAATTCATCGTCTCTCCTCAATATATAATGATTGTGTTTGGTTTACATCCCCATAGGACATAATGCTAAATTTATAGATTATGGTTGGTTGTATTTTTTAATTATCATCTCCCGGCTTGACCATTATCTCCTGTTTCCCGTATTTGGCATGCACCTGCCATTTCTGGCCCAAAGCTTTCAGGATGCTTAACCCCCCGGTCAATATCAACACCACCCCGCCGGCTAAAAGGATCCACAGCTTGCTGGTGGGCTCGGGATCGGCGATGGAAGCGGCTATCAGCCAGACCCCCACTCCGGACAGCCCCATCCCGGTCAATATCTGGGAGATATCCTTCCAACTCATCTTTCCGGACTGCTTGGCCCGGCGGATCAGAGCCACCGCCGACACCAGGTCGCCCTCGGCTACACCCAGCCCGGCATCGTCGGTGAAATGAAAGGGCATCCGGTCGCGGTAGGATTTTAAAGCCTTGTCCAGCCAGCCGGGATCGGAGGTGCGGATGATGACCGGGCTATCCTCTTTTTTTATTATCGACAATCCCATCCTTCCAGTTCCACCATTTTAAAAGTTTCGGATCGGGTTTCCTGGCCGAGGCATAATAGACCGCACAGCGGTATACGTAGAGCAGGCAGCGATCGATCTGTTTTCCGGCCTTATTGCAGGACTGCAGGTATAATTTCTCCGGATCACGGCCCTTGAGATCGGCCACCCGGCGGATCCCAAGCTGGTGCAGGTCCCGGGCGATGCTGGGTCCCACTCCGGGGATGGACTGTAGCTCTTTTATTGCTGAATCTTTCAATTTAAGATTCCTTCTCAGACTCAGACCACAAACAAACTGTGGCTGGAAAAATTGGGGTCGCTGGTCAGGTTGACCCCCAGCTTGCGCAGCCCCTCCTCGTCGCCAGGGGTGGGAATGTGGGTGCTGTGCACCTCGCAGCCATGGAGTTCCTTCAAATGCTCCAGGGCCATCTGGGCGGTGGGGTTGGTCATGGCGCTGACGGCCAGGGCGATCAGGGTCTCCTCCAGGTCCAGGCTGACCGTCCTCTCCTTGAGGATGTTGCGGTCCAGGTTGGCAATGGATTCTATGATGGCCGGCGAGATCAGGTGGATCTGGTCGGGGATCCCGGCCAATTGCTTGACCGCGTTGAGCACCAGGCTGGAGGCGGCGTGCATCTGGGAGGAATTCTTGCCGGCGATTATCGAGCCGTCCGGCAGCTGGATGGCGGTCCCGCAGAAGATGCCCTCGTTCCCCTTGCCGCAGTCCTGTCCCTCGGCCGCAGCCTGGCGGGCCGGTTCCACCACCGGCCGGTCCTCCGGCTTAAGGCCCAGATCGTCCATCAATAACTCCACCCTCTGGATGGTCTCCTTGTCCACGAAACCCATCACGTGCTCGCAACGGTAGCGGAAGAAGCGCCTGATGATCTCCTGCTGCGAAGCCAGCTGTACGGCCTGGTCATCTACGATTCCGAACCCGGCGCAGTTGACGCCCATGTCGGTGGGCGACTTGTAAAGCGGATCGTCCATGATCTTCACCAGGATCCGGCGCAGCACCGGGAACACCTCGACGTCCCGGTTGTAGTTGATCGAGGTCTTGCCGTAGGCTTCAAGATGGAAGGGATCTATCATGTTGTAGTCCCGGATGTCGGCGGTGGCTGCCTCGTAGGCCACGTTTACCGGATGCTTGAGCGGTATGTTCCAGATGGGAAAGGTCTCGAACTTGGCGTAGCCTGATTTGTGTCCCCGGCGGTGGTCATGGTACAACTGGGACAGGCAGGTGGCCAGCTTGCCGCTGCCCGGGCCGGGCCCGGTAACCACCACCAGCGGCTTGTCGGTTTCTATGTAATCGTTGGCGCCGTAACCTTCGTCGCTGACCACAGTGTCGACATCGGTGGGATACCCCTTGGTATAGCGGTGAGTGTAGACAGTGATCCCCCGGTGCTGGAGTTTGTTCTTGAATATGGTGGCCGAGGGCTGGCCGTCGAACCGGGTGATGACCACCGCCTTGACCGACAATCCCCTGTCTTTCAGGTCGTCTATCAGCTTGAGCGCATCCACGTCGTAGGTGATGCCGAAATCGGCCCGGATCTTCCGGCGCTCGATGTCGCCGGCATAGATGCACAGGATGATATCGGCCTGATCCTTCAGCTGCTGCAGCAGCTGCATTTTGACATTGGGATGGAATCCCGGCAGCACCCGGGCGGCGTGATAGTCGTAGATGATCTTGCCGCCGAACTCCAGGTACAGCTTGTCGCCGAATTTCTCGACCCTCTTCAGGATGGCCTCGGTCTGCAGGCGCAGGTATTTCTCGTTGTCAAAACCTTGCATCATTTTCTCGCTTATGGGGATTATTGGTTTAATTTCTTTATGTAACAGCGTCTCCGTTTGTGCTGGCGCGACTCGAAATATTTCCAGTGGCCCTGGACCTTGAGGTTCTCCTCCAGTTCGATGTTGGTCTCGGCCGAGATCACCCCGTTGCCGATGGCCGAGCGGCTCATCTCGGTCAACAGCAGAGCGTCGGCCCCCTTGCCCTGCAGGTCGGGACGGATGGCGCCCAGATACAGATCGATGTATTTGTTCTTCCGGCTGATGGCCTTCAGGATGTGAATGAACCCGAAGGGAAACAGCCTTCCCTTTGATTTCTGCAGGGCGCGGGACAGCGAGGGCATGCCGATCACGAATCCGGCCACCTTGTTATTCGAATCCAACAGGATCTTGGTGTAATCCGGCATGATAAACGAGAAATACTGTTTGAATGCTTATTCCCTTTACTCACCAGATTTTAATTGACAAGCCCTATTAACCCATGCTAAACTCCCGGTATAACAATAAATTAAAGGAGTTTGGTATGAAAGAACGCCTAAAAACGATTGCGCTGAATATTATAAGCAACCTACTAACAACAGCACTTCTATTTTGGAAGGGATACAATATGAAAAACATAGAATTTATTCACATTGTCGTTGTTGCTGTAGCCTACGCAACAGTTAATATATTAACGGGTCTTTATTCAATCTGGATATACCAACAGTCTTTAGGTAAGACAAATTCACAATTAATCGAAACGCAAAATGATTTATCAACAGCTATGTCAGAACTATCAGAAGCAAAAGTAAAAATAGAAGGATTGCGATCCACCGTCATAAGGGTAGATAATGATTCCATGAAAAGAACAACAGACGTAAATAATTTACTTACAGACCATGAAAACAAACATCATTCAAAATAACTTCCAGCCCCATGCCATCCGTTCCGTGATGGACTTTATGAAATACTTCAACACGGACGAGAAGTGCTTGGAATACCTGATAAACCTTAAGTGGGGCGAGGACGGCTGGCACTGCTCCCGCTGTGGTTATGGTGATTACAGCCTGATCACCACCCGCAACCTGCTGCGGTGTAAAAAGTGCGCCTACGATGAATCGTATATATCCAATACGGTCATGCGGGGCACTCGCAAGCCGCTTACCCAGTGGTTTTGGGCCATCTACACAATAGCCACCCAAAAGACTGGGATCAGCGCAATGGAGCTTTACCGGCAGATGGGCTTCGGCAGTTATAAAACAGCTTGGGCCTGGCTTCATAAGTTACGGCTGGCAATGATTGATCCTGATCGCCAAAAGCTAAACTTCGATGTCGAAATGGACGAGACCTATATCTTTACCGGGGACGAGCGGGGCCGGTCAATGTCCGGCGAAAAGGTTTTGATCCTGTGCGCTGTTGAGGTTATAAAAAATCCCAAAAAGACCGTTTCCGGGCAAATCCGCCTGCGCTCGGTGGAATCGGCCAGCCAGGTCAACATCAATTCGTTTGTCAAAGACCACGTAATGCCACATAGCACCATCAGGACTGATGGCTGGAAGGGCTACAACGGATTATCTAAAATCGGGTATGTCCACAAGCTCATGCGTCTTGATAGCCCGGAGGATGCCAGCAAAAAGCTACCGAGAGTTCATCGGGTATTCGCAAATCTGCAATCCTGGCTGATAGGAACCCACAAATTCGTGTCGAAAAAGCACGTTCAGAACTACTTGAACGAATATACTACCAGATTTAACGCCCGCCAGCACCCAATAGAGGTCTTTAACGACATTTTGCGGCTTACCTTGCTGGCAGAACCAAGGACTTTACGGGGATTTATGGAGCCAGAACGGCCATTTTACCCCAATCCGGCGTAATCCGGTGAGTGAAGGGAATAAGCATTACTGTTTGATATACATCTTGATCTGTTTCTCGTTGAGCGGCACGAAGGAATAGATATCGGCAAAGGCGCTGTTCAACACCTCGAACATCTCATGGGCGTAGGGTAGCAGATCCTTGGCCTTTTTGGCATTTAAGACCTTGACTCCGGCCTTCTGCATCACGATCTTGGAAATGCGGTCGGCCTTCTCCGGAATCTCTTTCGGCACCTTGACCTCGAACTCCACCCAGTCCACATCCTTTTGGTATCCCAGTTTCTCCAGATGCTGGGGATAGTAGGGATGATTGTAGATAGCCGCCAGGGTGCCCAGCTCGTCAAAGCCCTCCACCAGCATTCCCTCGTGGTCCATGTCGGTAAAGCCCAGCGGCCCGTGGATGCCGGCCATCCCCTGTTCCTTGGCCCAACCTTCGGCGGTATCGAAAAGTGCTGTGACCACTTCGGCGTCATCAATGAAATCCACCCAGCCGAAGCGGGCGTACTTGTTGCCCCATTTTTCAATGTAGCGATGATTGACGATCCCGGCGATCCGCCCGGCCAGCTGGCCGTCCTTGTAGGCCAGCCAGTATTTGGCATCGCAGTATTCGAAGGCGGGGTTCTTCTCCTTGCGGAGAGTGTGATACTCATCCATCAGCAGGGGCGGAACCCAGTTCTGGTTGTCCCGATAAATGGAGAAGGGAAATTCAACGAACTTTTTCAGGTCCGCCTTGGTCGCGACCTCTTTGATCTGTACCGGCATGGTTGCTTTCGATTAAGTTTTCTAGCTTAGAAGTTCAGTATTGTGATAAATGCGGATTAAAACAACTTTTTGATTTACGCCCTGATTCTCAGCTTCTCATCCTCTCAACATCTGTTTTTCATTTCAGCTCCACTACCGTCACCCCGTCCTGGCCCTCGTTCCATTCGCCCAAGCGGAATGATCTCACCCGGGAATCCTTGGTCAGGGCCTCTTTGACCACCTGGCGCAGCACCCCGGCACCCTTGCCGTGCACTATCCTGACCGAATTTATCCCCAGCATCACCGCCTCATCTAAGTAGCGGTCCACCAGCTCCAGCGATTCCTCGGCCCGCATTCCCAGCAGGTGAAGCTCGGAATTGAAATGTCTCTCCTCCTCCAGCGTGGTTTTGGCCAGGCCGGCCTTGGCTTCCTTGCCCCTTTGCAGCGACCGGAGATGATTGAGCTTCAGGGTCATCCGGATGCCTCCCACCTGAACCTTGACCTTGCCTCCGGAATCGGGCAAGGCCACCACCTCGCCCTCCTTATGGACCGACGGCACATATACCGTCTGGCCCATCTTCAAAGGCTCCTTTATGGTCAGGTGGTCGTCCTCATCCTTTGACTCCTCAGAAGATCCCAGGCCCAGCTTGGATTCGGTATCGGCCAGAATATTCCGGGACTGCTTGATGCTGTCCTTGGAGGCCTGTTCTTTCTTGATGCCGGCCACCGCCATCTCCGAGGCGCTGCGGGCCTGGGCCAAAATATCCCTGGCCTCCTGCTTGGCCTGCTGTTTAAGTTCTTTCAGTTCATCCTTCAGCCCCTGCAGCTTGGACTGGTATTCCTGTGACATTTTTCTGGCTGCGTCCAGTTCATCGGAGGCCTCCCGTTCCCGCTGTTCCATCCGGCGTTTGGTGTCTTCGATATCGGCGATCAATTCCTCCAGTTTGATGGACTTGGAGTCCAGCCTGGTCCGGGCCTCGGCCACGATGCTATCCGGCAGTCCCAGCCGCGAGGCTATCTCCAGCCCGTAGCTGGCGCCGGGCAGGCCCATCATCAGGCGGTAGGTGGGCTTCAAGGCCTGGCGGTCGAATTCCATGGCGGCGTTGATCATCCCCTCCCGGCTCTGGACGAAGCTTTTCAGCGCTCCGTAATGGGTGGTGGAGAGGGTCAAACACCCCTTGTCGGTCAGGTCCGACAGGATGGCGATGGCCAGCGACGATCCCTCGGATGGCTCGGTGCCGGCCCCGATCTCATCCAGCAACACCAGCGATCTTTTTCCGGCTTCCCGGACGATGTTGCCTATCTGCCGCATGTGCGAGGAGAAGGTGGACAGCGATTGGGAGATGGACTGCTCGTCGCCGATATCGGCGAACACATCGTCGAATATGGGCAGGGCGCTGCCATCTCCGGCCGGGATCTGCATCCCCGACTGGTTCATCAGCACCAGCAGGCCGACAGTTTTCAAGACCACCGTCTTGCCTCCGGTGTTTGGCCCGGTGATCACCATGGTCAGCTTGCCGTCGCCCAGCTCCATATCCAGCGGAACCGGATCTTCCAAAGCCGGATGCCGGGCGGCCGTCATATTCAGGTAATTTCCCGGAGTATGCAGGGCCTGGGAGCACTGCCATTCGGCGGCCAGGCGGGCCTTGGCTATCAGCAGATCGAACTGCGAGATCAACTCCAGGTTCTGCTGGATGGGCTCGATCTCGTCCAGTATCTCCTTGGAGAATTCCTGCAGGATCCTCTCCACCTCGCGCTTCTCGGCCAGGATCACCTGCCGCATCTTGTTGTTCAATTCAACGGACACCAGCGGCTCGACGAACACCGTGGCCCCGGAGGACGAGGTGTCGTGCACGATGCCCTTGACCTGCGACTTGGCGTCGGACTTGACCGGGATCACATAGCGCCCCTCCCGAATGGTGACCACCGATTCCTGGATGGAGCCGGACGAAGCGTTCATGATGCTTTCCAGCTTGTCGTAGATCCTCGCCCGCAGGGCCTCCTGGTCGCGCCGCAGGTGATACAGGGTATCGCTGGCCCGGTCGGCCACCCGTCCGTCGGGCTCGATGGATTTGGCGATCCGGTCCTCCAGCTCCTTGTAGGCCCGAAAACCTGAGGCTAGATCGTCCAGCAGGATATAATCCTCCTTGCGCATACTCATGGTGGACTTTATCCGGCGGGCCACCTCCAGATGGCGTCCCAGTTGCAGCAGCTCCAGAGGTTCGATGATGGCCCCCTCGGCCGCCAGCGCTCCCAGCGCCGGGCGGATATCCTGGACGTTACCAAAATCCAGCCCGATGCCGGCCTCCAGCATTTTTCTGGCCTCGGCGGTTATGGCCTGCTGTTCGGCGATCACGGCCGGGAAGGTGGACGGAAAGATACCCCGGGCCATCTCCCGGCCATATGGCGTGCCGGTCTTGCGGGCCAATGCTTCCAGGACGAAATTGAATTCTAATATTTTTAAACTATGAGCGTTCATTAAAAAATAAAATACCAAATATTAAAAATAAAAAGCTACTTGCGCCTTTCATGGCGCTGAAATTATATATGTAAACCAAGAAAGAAGCTTTTCCTGAACACGTTGTTGATTAGGTTATATTTGTAGTATGCGGTTATTTATCCTCTGGAAATAGACCCAGGGGATCTTTTTTGTTATGTGAATCTATCGCCCTTATCTCTTGATCTACCGCTTTTGTAACCGTTAAGGTAGAGTCAAGATAAAAACGATATTTAACCAGTATCTTTTGCTTCTTAAGTCCCCGAATACGGAAAGAATGATCTATTTTGAATATGGTAGCCATCTGCCCTAACTCAAATTCCAACTTAGCCTCATCTGGTGTAGCAAGTTTTTTTGAGCGGAGAAACTTTCGCATGGCTTCTTTGCGTTCCTCCGGCTTCTTGCCCATCATAACTCCGGCTTCGTCTATTTCGCGAAGTTTTTCTCGTATTTCTTTAGAATAGGTTATTTCACCTGTTATGGTGCTTCGTTTGAATTGTACTGATGTGCTATCTGTAGAATTAAAATGAAGTGAATCCAGAGTCCCCCAAGAAACTGGTTTGTAATAAGCAGGATCATTCAGCATTGTCTTTACATACTGTCTGACGTTTCCTTTTGCCCGGTCAAACGGTGTTTTGCTGCACCCAAGGGAAGCCAACAAAACAAACAGAACAATGCGTTTCATTTTATCCCTTTCGTCCTTTTCAATTCAACCCAATCCGTGTTTATCCGTGTCCAATTCAAGCTTGAAAACTAAATTGTCTTCAATTCCTCCACTTTCTTGGGCGTCGGGGCTTTCTCGAATTCCTGGTATAATTTCTGGGCCTTGGGCCACAGCCCCTTGGATTTCTCGTAGACCAGCGGGGCCACCTTGCGGATGGAGCGGATCATTCCGGAGCGATCCAGCTTGTGGTTGAATTCCTTGGGCAGCGGCGCCAGGGCCAGCAACAACAGGATCACCGATATTATCAGCGCGCCTTTGACCAGTCCGATGACCATGCCGCCGATCTTGTCGGCCAGGTCCAGCGGGGTGGCCTTGATTATTTTTGACAGCAGCCAGCCGGCCAAGGTGATAGCCAGAAATACTATCAGGAACACAGCCACAAAACCGACCGTCGGCGCGATGTGCTTGGGTAGGCCGGAGATGATTTTCGTCAGCATGGCGGCCGCGACCAGGTGCAGTTTGAGGGCCAGGAAAAATGCAATTATCAGGGCTACGATGCCCACAATCTCCTGCACCAGCCCTTTCTTGAAGCCGATCCCCACCGCCACCGCCAGCAGGATTATGATGATGATATCTATCCAGTTCATAGTAATGCTCTTTTATTGTTTCCTGCTGATTACAGGGATATGTGCCGTCAATATTTTGATGACCGCCTTTTCGTCACTCTGGAAATTACATTATGCCTGGCAGGTGAAGAGCCCCGGATCCTTCGTTGGCTAAGAAATGCAGTTGAACTCAGGATGACGAAAAAACCTCTCCCATTATCTATCATCTAACAACTAATATCTAATTTACCCCAGCTCCCCCAGCCGGTCCAGCACCACGGTGGACAGCACCAGCCCGGCGGTCTCGGAACGCAGCCGCCTGGTGCCCAGCGAGATGATGTGCCCCCTGGCCTCGGTGATGATCCTCTTCTCATTCTGGGAAAAGCCCCCCTCCGGCCCCACCAGACACAGCACTTTACGGACATCCCTGTTCTCCGGCAGCATGGCGAAAACGGCGGCCAGGTTGATCTTCTTCTCGGCTTCATCGGCCATCAGCAGCAGATCGTAATTGTTGAAACTTTCTGATAGTTTGGCAAAACCCACCGGCTCTCCGATAACCGGCAGGACCGAGCGCAGGGACTGCTTCATGGCGGCGATGGCGATCCTCTGCCAGCGGGCGGCCTTGCTGCCCCCGGAATCATTATCAATTAATGGAAGATTGAAACTCGGTTTTTCATCAGCCGGCTTGACCACCGAGTTCTCGGTGATCAGCGGGATGATGGCATGCAGCCCGATCTCTGTGCCCTTCTCGATGACAAAGTCCATCCGCTGCCCCTTGGGCACGGCCTGGGCCAGCGTCACCTGCTTGATGGTCTCGTTGGTCTTGCACCGCCGGTTGAAGATATTGGCGGTTACCGCTCCATCGGAGATGGCCGCTAGGGTGCATTCGTATTCCCCGCCCTGCCCGTCCACAATGGTGATCTGGTCGCCCTTTTTGTGCCGCAGGGCCCTGGAGATATGGCGGGCCTCCTCGCCGGAGATCACTATCTGCCGGGCTTCGATGGAGGATGGGGGAACGTAAAAATATTCAAACATATATTTACTCGGACATTAATGGTATGATGTTTTTTCCGTCATTGCGAGAAGACCGCACTGTTTTACTAACGAAGCAATCCAGTTTTTTTATGGATCGCTTCATCTGTGCTATATTCTGCTTACCTCGCGATGACGTAGTCCATAATTCTAGTTTCGAAGAATCCTGTTAATCCTGTCGATAGATTATTCCTCAAATTGGCTCAAATCGACCTTATGCGGGCTGGGCACCTTGCCATTCTGGACCTCGCCCAATTGCTTCAGCAATTTCTTCTCCTCGGAGTTAAGTTTATTGGGAATGTAGATCTCCACCCGGATCAACTGGTCGCCGCTGCCGCTGGAGTTCAATCGCGGCAGGCCCTTGCCCCGCATCCTGAATATCTTGCCGCTGCGAGTGCCGGAGGGAATGGACAATTCAGCCTTGCCGAACAGCATCAGCACCGTCACTTTGGCCCCCAGGGCGGCCTGGGCGTAGGAGATGGGCAGGCCCAGCACCAGGTCGTCCCCGTGGCGGTGGAACAGCGGGTGCTCCTTTTCTTCGATGTAGACCAGGATGTCTCCGGCCGGTCCCAGCTTGGGCCCGATGTTCCCCTGATTACGCATGGGGATGTAATTCCCGTTAGCCACTCCGGCCGGAACCTTGACCTTGATGGTGGCCTCTTTCTTGACCCGGCCCTCGCCCTTGCAGCCCGGGCAGGGGTTGCTGATGATCTTGCCCTCGCCGCCGCACTGCGGACAGGCCCCCACGTTGATGAACTGCCCGAACATGGAACGCGACACCTGCCGCACCTCGCCCGCCCCTTTGCAGGCCGGACATTCCTTGATATCAGCCCCGGACTTGGCTCCCTCACCGTGGCACTCGGAACAGCTTTCGAATCTTTTTAATTGGATGGTCTTCTCCACCCCGGTGGCGATCTCCTCCAGGGTCAGGGACAGGCGGACGTTAAGATCGCCGCCCCGCCGTACCTGCCGTCCGCCCCGGGTGCGGGTAGCCCCGCCCATCCCGCCGCCGAACAGCATATCGAAGATGGAGCCCCCCCCGCCTCCGCCGAACAGCGAGCCGAATATATCCTGGATATCATCGCTGTGGGTGAAGTCGCGCCGGAAGTCGAAGCCGCCGGCCCCGAAGCTGGGATCCACCCCGGCATGGCCGAACTGGTCGTAGTTGGCCCGCTTCTGCTTGTCCATCAGCACTTCGTAGGCCTCGGACAGTTCCTTGAACTTCTCCTCGGCCGCCTTGGGGTCCTCCCGGTTCATGTCGGGATGGTGCTTCTTGGCCAAGGCCCGGTAGGCCTGCTTGACCTGGCTCTCGTCGGCGCTCTTGGGAACGCCAAGTATTTCGTAATAGTCGCGTTTGGTAGGAGTCATGTACGTTATGTAGCCGATCTAGTATTAAAGGATATTATTTATTAATGAGTGCAATATATTTTTCTTGGTTCTTTATTAAAAACCTGATAATTTCTTGGCTCCCGTTAAATCTTTTTAATATTGTTTCCCTTTCTTTCTTTGGTATGCGTTCAAATGGCTTATTATTAAAAACAGCAGCAAGTAATTCTTTTTCTTGTGTTTCCGGACTCAATTCTTTCAATCTATTATATTCCTGTAAAAACATATCACCAATAGCATAATTGTTTTTATTTTTAGAATACTTCCAACGTAACGATTCTAATGCTTGCGTTTTTGATATATAAAAAGCGTCGAAAAGACTTATTATATTCCCTGTCTTTGAGCATTTATATTCTTCATTCGGATACCACTTGACTATTGATAACACTTGCTTAGGTTCGCAACAAGTACAATATGGAAAATCTTCAATATAGTTGTCATCATAAAATAATTTCCAAAATGCACCAAATCGTGAAACAAACTGATAACTATTATTTTTGTTTACTTTTTGTAAATCGTTGTATAATTTTTTTTGATTAATATATTTTCTACTAAAAAACACTACCGAAATAATTGCCAAGATTAATAATCCAATAATAATTTCTGCTGGCATCACCTTAATAAATT
>JAHJLF010000006.1 GCA_018821925.1 Candidatus Edwardsbacteria bacterium | reverse complement strand
TCGAGGACGGCCGGATCACCGGGATCGAAGCCAAGATAGATAACGCCCAGGCCGAAGTAATTGACATCAAAGGGCAGCATGTCTTCCCCGGCCTGGTGGATATGCATGTCCATCTGCGCGAACCGGGGCGGGAGGACGAGGAGACCATCGCCTCAGGCTCCCGGGCCGCCGCCGCCGGCGGCTTCACCGCCATCGCCTGCATGCCCAACACCCAGCCGGTAATAGACAGCCAGGGGCTGGTGCAATTCATCAGATCCCGGCAGATCCCCGAATGCCGGGTCTACCCGGTGGGCGCCATCACCAAGGGATCGCTGGGCGAGGAGCTGGCCGAGATCGGCGACATGTATCAATCCGGCATCGTAGGCATATCCGACGACGGCAAGCCGGTTACCAACTCCAACCTGATGCGCCGGGCGCTGGATTACTGCCGGATGTTCGACATCCCGGTGATATCCCACTGCGAGGACAAATTCCTGTCGGCCGACGGCGCCATGAACGAGGGGGCGCTGGCCACCAAACTTGGCTTAAGGGGGATCCCCAATGCCGCCGAGGCCGCCATGGCCGCCCGGGACGTGATGCTGGCCGACCTGACCGGGGGTCGGGTCCATATCGCCCACGTCTCCTGCGCCGAGACGGTGGATATCATCCGGCGGGCCAAGCGGGCCGGGATCAAGGTGACCGCCGAGACCTGCCCCCAGTATTTCATCCTGAGCCAGGAGGCGGTGATCGGCTACGATTCCATGATGCGGGTCAACCCGCCGCTGCGTAGTAAGGCCGACCTGATGACTATCATCGACGCCCTCAAGGACGGTACCATCGACTGCATAGCCACCGACCATGCCCCCCATTCATCTGAAGAGAAGGAGGTGGAGTTCGACCAGGCCCCCTGCGGGATGCTGGGGCTGGAGACATCGTTGGGCCTTTGCTGGACCCATCTGGTGGAGAAGAACATTCTTACCGCCTCGCAACTGGTAGAGAAGATGGCCGTAAATCCTGCCAGGATACTGAAGATAGAGAATGCCATAGAACCAAAGGCTGTCGCGAATTTGACCATATTCGATCCTCATGCGGAATGGGTGGTGGATCCGGCTAAGTTCAGATCCAAAAGCCGGAACACTCCGTTCAAGGGATATAAGCTTAAGGGCCGGGCGGTGATGACCATAGTGAACGGCCATCTGATAAAACGTTAGCTCCTGCTGAATTGCCGGACAATAAAAACATTGAAAAAAGGGTCGGTTCTTTGGTAAAATAACAAATTGAATCATCAACCTGGGGCCGCAATAATACGGCTCAGCAATTAACAACAGCTAAGGATATTTTTGTATGGATAAATTGTTGATCATCTCACTGGCGGGCGGGATCGCCGCCCTGGTGTTCGCATTTTTCAAGGCTTCCTGGGTGAACCGCCAGGATCCCGGGGACGGCAAAATGAAAGTGATTGCCGGGCATATCCGCGAAGGGGCCATGGCCTTCCTCAAACGCGAATACAGGGTGCTGGCCATATTTGTGGTGGTGGTGGCCATTCTTCTGGGACTGATCAACATGAAACAGGAGGGCTCAAGCTCATTAGTGGCGCTATCCTTTGTGGTGGGTGCCTTCTGCAGCGGATTGGCCGGCTATTTCGGGATGAAGGTGGCCACCAAAGCCAATGTTCGTACCACTCAGGGCGCCAAGACCGGGCTGCCCAAAGCACTGTTGGTGGCCTTTTCCGGCGGTACGGTGATGGGCATGTCGGTGGTGGGCCTGGGACTGGCAGGCCTGGCGATCCTTTTTTTGTTATATACCAAGGCTTTCGGCTTCGGCACCGGTGACGAGTTTCAACTGGCCCGCTTGCTGTCGGTGATCTCCGGATTTTCATTGGGCGCTTCGTCCATCGCCCTGTTCGCCAGGGTGGGCGGGGGCATCTACACCAAGGCGGCCGATGTGGGCGCCGATCTGGTGGGCAAGGTGGAGGCCGGGATTCCCGAGGACGACCCCCGCAATCCGGCGGTTATCGCCGACAACGTGGGTGACAATGTGGGCGACGTGGCCGGCATGGGAGCCGATCTGTTCGAGTCCTATGTGGGCGCTATCGTGGGCGCCATGGTGCTGGGGGTTTTCTACAGCATCAACCTGATTATGCTGCCGTTGGTACTGGCCGCCCTGGGCATCGGCGTCTCCATCCTGGGAACCTTTGTGGTCCGGATGAAGGACAACGGTGATCCCCAGAAGGCCCTCAATCTCGGCACTTTCGGGGCCGGGGCTCTGGCCATCATCTTCATGTATCCGGTGATAAAATGGTTAGTGCCGGAGGCCGTCAATTTCAGCGCCAATCCCACCGGCACCCTGATCACCCTGACCGCCGGCGGGATCTTCGGGGCGGTGGTGGTCGGGCTGGTGTCCGGCATCGCCATCGGCCTGCTGACCGAATATTATACTTCGGAATCCAGAGGCCCGGCCAGGAATATAGCCAAGCAGGCATTGACCGGTCCGGCCACCACCATCATCGGCGGGCTGGCCCTGGGGATGATGTCCACTGCCCTGCCGATGACCTGCATCTCCATAGCCATAGTGGCAGCCTACCAGTTTGCCGGATTATACGGCATCGCCATCGCCGCAGTGGGAATGCTTACCACCACCGGCATCCAGCTGGCGGTGGACGCCTACGGCCCGATAGCTGACAACGCCGGGGGCATCGCCCAAATGAGCTGCCAGGCGCCTGAGGTGCGGGAGCGCACCGATAAACTGGATGCAGTTGGCAACACCACTGCGGCCGTCGGCAAAGGCTTTGCCATCGGTTCGGCGGCCCTGACCGCTCTGGCTCTGTTCTCGGCCTACCAGGCGACGGTCGGGATCAAAGTGATCGATATCTCCAAGCCCGAGGTCATCGCCGGGCTGTTCATGGGGGGCATGCTGCCATTCCTGTTCAGCTCCATGGCCCTGCAGGCGGTAGGCAAGGCAGCCTTCGAGATGGTGGCCGAGGTACGCCGTCAGTTCAAGGAGATCCCCGGCCTGCTTGAAGGCAGGGAAGGCGTCGAGGCCGACTATGCCAAGTGCGTGGATATCTCCACTGCGGCGGCCATAAAGCGAATGATCCTGCCTGGTCTGCTGGCGGTGGTAACTCCGGTGGTCTTCGGGCTGTGGAACATCGAGGCCCTGGGCGGCCTGCTGGCCGGCGTCACTGTCAGCGGAGTATTGCTGGCCATCTTCATGTCCAACTCGGGCGGTGCCTGGGACAATGCCAAAAAGCATATTGAGTGCGGACAGCACGGGGGCAAGGGATCCAGCGCCCACATGGCGGCGGTGGTGGGCGATACGGTGGGCGATCCATTCAAGGATACGGCCGGACCGTCATTGAATATTCTGATCAAGCTGATGAGCGTGGTGGCTTTGGTGATAGCGCCGTTCCTGAAATCGCTGCACGCGATAATACGGTAAAACAACCCGAAGGTCGTGGTTCTTTTAGGATCACGACCTGTTTTCTCTTTTTAGGAAGCGATTAGACAAATGATAAACGAAGTAGAAAAAAAAAGACGAAAGATCCGCTGGTGGTTCAATATCACTTCCAGCGCCATCATAATTCTGTTGGGGCTGGCATTCCTGATCATGCGGTATATTTACGATTTCAACCCCATGCAGAAAAAGTTCTGGATGATCACCGGGCTGCTGCTGGGATACGGGCTGTTCCGGTTCCTCCTCTATTTCTGGCGGGGCAGGCATTTGTATGATGATATGGAAGATGAATAATTTTATGTGGAGAAAATAATTGCAACTAGGAATAATCGGACTGCCCCAATCGGGCAAGACCACCATCTTCAACGCCCTGACCAAATCCTGTGTCAAGGTGGGCGAATACTCCACCGGGTGCGAGGTGCACATCGGGGTGGTGAAAATGCCGGATCCCCGGCTGGAGAAACTGGCCGCCATGTTCAATCCCAAGAAAAAGGTCCCGGCCACCATCACCTACGTGGACATCGGGGGCATGTCCAAGGGGGCCTCCGGCCACGGCGGATTGGGCACGGAATTCCTGACCCAAATGCATGGCATGGACACTGTCATTCTGGTCCTGCGCGGCTTTGACGGAGCCGAGGGCAAAGCCAACCCGTTAGACGATTATACCACCATCACCACCGAGCTGCTGCTTTCCGACATGGCCATGATCGAACGCCGGATAGAGAAGGTGAAGAAGGACCTGGGAAAGATCAAAAAACCGGAACTGGAGAAGGAGCTGGCCCTGCTGGACAAATGCCGCGTCCACCTGGAGGGGGAGAAACCAATCCGGATGCTGGGCCTCAGCCCCGAGGAATCAAAGGCCTTGCGCAGTTTTCAACTTCTGACCGAAAAGCCGATCCTGCTGGTGCTGAACTATCCGGAGGGCGCTGATCCTTCCGCCGTCGCCGCTGAATTTGAGAAGCAGACCGGGGAGACCATAACGCCATTATGCGGGTCCATCGAGATGGACATTGCCCAGATGTCCGATGAAGAGGCCAAGGAGTTCCTCAGCGAGCTCAAGATAGAGGAGCCGGCTTTAAACAAGATGATCCGAACTTCCTTCCTATTACTGGGCAAGATAAATTTCTTTACGGTGGGCGAGGATGAATGCCGTGCCTGGACCATCCCGGCCAATACCAAGGCCCCCCAGGCGGCCGGGGCCATCCACAGCGACCTGGAGCGGGGTTTCATCCGGGCCGAGGCGGTTAGCTACGACCACCTTATCGAGACCGGCGGCTATGCCGGGGCCAGGGAGAAGGGCTACGTTCGTCTGGAGGGCAAGGAGTATATCGTCAAGGACGGGGATATACTGAACATAAAATTTAATGTATAGAAATATTAGGAATTCGTCATTCTGGACGAGGGAATGATAGAAGTAATAAAAGGTAAGTGTCATCAAAATGAAAATCGGTTTTGCACAATTCAATCCCGCTTTCGGACAGGTCGATAAAAATCTGTCGCGGATCGAACGACTGATAGGCCGGCGTCAGGCCGACCTATTAGTTTTGCCGGAATTATGCACCACCGGCTACAATTTTATCTCTAAAAAAGAGGTCCGGGTATTATCCGAGACAACCCGAGGCAAAACCGTCAATTATTTCAAGGAAATATCTAAGCGAACCAAAATAAATATCGTAGCCGGCTTTGCCGAAAAGGAGGGCAGTAAAATATACAACTCGGCCGTATTGGTCAGGCCCAGCGGCAAAATAGATGTCTACCGCAAAACCCACCTATTCGGCAACGAGAAAAAATATTTCTCTCCCGGCAATACCGGGTTCAAGGTCTTCTCCGTCGGCCAGGTCAAAATAGGAATGATGATCTGCTTCGACTGGATCTTCCCCGAAGCGGCCCGCTCTTTAGCCCTGCAGGGGGCGCAGGTTATATGTCATCCGGCCAACCTGGTTCTTCCCTACTGCCCAGATTCAATGCCGGTGCGGGCGCTGGAGAACCGAGTATTTACCGTCACCGCCAACCGCATTGGCCGGGAGAGCCGCGGCGGCAACGATCTGAAATTCATCGGACAGAGCGTCATAGCCGGGCCGAATGCCCGGGTGCTCAGCCGGGCGCCGGCCGATAAGGAGACTGTGAGTATCGTGGACATAGACCCGGCAATGGCAGATAATAAAAGGATCACTCCTGTGAATGATCTGTTCAAAGATAGGCGACCAGCGTTCTATAAGAGGATCATAAGGAAATGAAGAGAAACCGGGTCGGGATGAGCGAGTTCGGGCTCATCGATATCATAAAAAAAAGATATCAGACCATGAACAAGGACATCATCGCCGGGATAGGGGATGATGCGGCGGTCTTTGCCATAGACAAGACCCGGGCCGGACTGCTGACCATCGACACCCTGGTGGATAATGTCCACTTTGATCTTTCTTATACCTCCTTTGAGGATCTGGGCCACAAGGCAATGGCCGCCAATCTTTCTGATATCGCCGCCATGGGCGGCAGGCCGGTATTGGCGGTGGTGTCCATCACAATTCCGCGGGATATCAGATTGAAAGATATTGAGAAACTGTACGCGGGGATGAGGAAGCTGGCGAAAAAGTACGGAGTGGCGATTTGCGGTGGAGACACGATTTCCGGCAAGCAGCTGTCTTTGACTATAGCGGTTTACGGAGAAGGTCGAAAAAATAACATCGGGCTCCGCTCCGGGGCCAAAGCCGGGGACGCGATCCTGGTCACCGGATCTCTGGGGGCATCGCAGGCGGGGCTGGACCTTTTAATATCAAAAATCAACCCTTCGACAACGCTCAGGGCAAGAAATCAAAATACAAAATTATTTAAAAAGCATCTGAGGCCTGAACCCAGGGTCAAAGAAGCCCAGCTGCTGGCATCAAAGTTTAAACTGCACGGCATGATAGACATCTCCGACGGGCTGGCTTCGGAGCTACATCATCTTGCCCGGGAGAGCCGGGTGGGGATCCTAATAGATCAGGGAGCATTACCTGTGGCCGATGAGGCCATCACCGCGGCCAATAGCCTTAAAAAAGATCCCCTGGAATATTGTTTGTACAGCGGAGAGGAATACGAGTTACTTTTTACCCTGCCGGCCAGGCAGGCGGTCAAGGCCAAGATCATTTTAAGCAGAGCTGGAACGCCATGTTCCATCATCGGCCAGGTTATCAAAGGCAACGGAGTAAGAATGATCGGACGCGACCTCAAGAACGTCAAGGTGCCCGATCAGGGATATAAACATTTTTAAAATTACCGATTAAAATATTTAATCAACAAATTGGAGAACAGACCATGACCATGAAACAGGTAATAGAGTTCGCCAAAAAGAACAAGGTGACATTCGTTTCGGTAAAGTTTGTAGATCTGCTGGGGAAGTGGCACCAGATCACGGTTCCGGCCCACCAGCTGAATCCATCACTGTTCGAAAGGGGCAAAGGCATCGGCTTTGACGGCTCCAGCGTGGCCGGATTTACCCAGGTCAAGGCCGGGGATATGATCGTGATCCCCATCGCCGAGACCGGGTTCATGGATCCCTTCACCGAACTGCCGACCATGACCTTTATCGGCGACGTGATAGACGTGGCCACCGGACAGAAGTTCGAGCGCAATCCGCGGTATGTGGCCGAGAAAGCCGAGAAATATCTGAAATCCTCCGGCGCCGCGCCCGAAAGCTACTGGGGGCCGGAGTTTGAATTCTACCTGTTCGATTCGGTGCGTTATGCCAACCTCCCTCAGAACAGCTTCTATCAGGTTGATTCCCGGGAAGCCGATTGGAATACCGGACGGGATGAGAACCCCAACCTGGGATATAAAATGGCCCACAAGGGGGGATACCACGCTGTCCCGCCCCAAGATAGTTCCTTCGATTTCCGCTCGGCTCTGTGCCTGACCCTGGAGAAATGCGGGGTGCCGGTCAAATACCACCATCACGAAGTAGGCGGGGCCGGCCAGCTGGAGATAGAAGTGATGTTCGACACCCTGACCAAGATGGCCGACCGCAGTATGCTGGTAAAATATTTGGTTCATAATGCGGCGTACAAGGCGGGAATGACTGCCACTTTCATGCCCAAGCCGATGCTGGGCGAGCCCGGCAACGGGATGCATGTCCACCAGTACCTGGCCAAGGACGGATACTCACTGTTTTACAAAAAAGACGGCCTGGCCCACATGTCGCAGTTGGCGATGTATTATCTGGGCGGACTTTTAAAACACGCCCCGGCCCTGTTGGCCTTTACCAACCCCTCCACCAATTCCTATCGCCGTTTGGTTCCGGGATATGAGGCACCCGTTCGGGCCAGCTATTCGGTGGGCAACCGTACCGCGGCGGTTCGTATTCCCGGATATTTGACCGATCCCAAAACCATGCGTTACGAGTTCCGTCCACCGGATGCTACCTGCAACCCATACCTGGCCTTTGCCGCCATGCTGATGGCCGGACTGGACGGGGTCAAACATAAGATAGATCCCGGCCAACCCCTGAACAAGGATCTGTTCAGCCTCCCCAAGGCCGAGCTGGAGAAGATCCCCACCCTGCCGACCTCGTTGTCAGACGCACTACAAGCTTTAGAAAAGGACCACAAATTTCTATTGGAGGGGGGAGTTTTCACCAAGGATCTGATAGATACCTGGATCGGATTGAAATCAAAAGAAGTGGCGGCCCTCAATCTGCGGCCCCATCCGTTTGAATTTGAGATGTATTACGATTGCTAGCAATAAGCCCCGCTGTAAAGCGGGGCTTGTCATTTGTAAAAATAAATATTCAGGGCCTCTTGTTAAGTTGGAGAAAGTAGTATAAAATGTATATAATAAATATTAAGGAGTAAAAAATGAAATCAATTAAGGTTAACCCCATCTTTGCAATATTGATTTTAATTATTGCAAATATTTCTTTTAGCAGTGATTCTATACCGCCATTTATAATTTCTACTGCGCCAATTAATA
>JAHJLF010000005.1 GCA_018821925.1 Candidatus Edwardsbacteria bacterium | reverse complement strand
TGGCCTCCAGCGAGTAGTCGTATTTCAGTTTCCGCAGGGTGGGGCCCCATAACAGATAGCTACCCACATACCCGCCGAACTTCAAACCCTGCTTATGGCACTCCTCGGCCAGCTTGGGGAACACCTTGAAATTCTCCTTGACCCAGGGGTTCTTATCGTTCAGGCCGGGATAACCCTCGATGGTCCAGCCCACCGAATACCAGACGGCATCGGCCCCCAGGTATTTGGCCCAATCGGTAAAATTGGTCCAGTGCTTCTTGGTTTTGACCGGAGAGGGAAGTTTGGCGTTGAGCATATTCCCGGCGCTCTCGATGGTCATGGCGCAGAAGCCGTCGGGGATGGAGTGGGGAGTGCGGGATCTGACAATAAAAGTAACGGAGTCGGAAAGTAGTAAAGTAGTAGAGTCCTTTATAGCTTTGTCAGAATAAGTATTTAGTACAGCTTGGTAAACGCCCAGCGGCGGGTTCCAGGGCATGGCCCAAGTGCCGTGCCAGGCGCTGTCTGTTTTATCATATTTAAGGTTTATACCCGAGCAACTGCCGACCCCGGATATCAGGCTGTCGCCGTGGCGGAAGGAGACCTGCAAAGAGGCGGAATCGGGGTTTATCCTAAGCAGGGAATCCGGCTTCAGGCTCAGCTTGACGATCTGGTAGCGGTAGTATTCCCCTTGGTCGGTTTTAAGATAAGATGCTTTAGTTCCGGCATTGTCAAGGCCCGCAGTCAGTATGGTGATGGCGGCCAGGCAGGAGAAAAGGGTGATCTTGTGCATGTTGTTCGGCTTGCAGTCCTTATTTCTGTTTTTGATATTTGATCTTAAGCACCAGCAGTATCAGGTTCAGCGATATGGTGGCCAGGTTGGCGATAATGATGGGCAGTTGTCTGATCATGAACCCGTAGACGGTCCACAGGGAGAGGCCGACTATCATCAATATCAAAAACCAGATATTGAAATCGTCCATGTGTTTGGTCTTCAGGCTTTTTATCACCTGGGGCAGAAAGCTGATGGTGGTCAGGAAGCCAGCCAGTAGTCCCAATTCTTTGATCACCGATGTCCTCCGGTTAAAGTGTTGTTATATACTAATGGGAGCGGATAATAGTGGACATAAGGCCATGAATGGCCTTGATTACCTTTGAGGGGCTTCCTTAACCCAGCCCTTAAGGGCTGGGTTAAGAGCTAATACCGTTGCTTACTTTGTGTCCAGGATTATCGGAAGGCCGTCCTTGCCGGCTCCTATGATGACCACCTTGGTGTTGGCTGAACTGGCCAGCTTCTCGGTGGCTTCGATGCCCTTCCACCTGAGCAGCGGCTCGCTGATGCCCTTGGCTACGATATTCTGAAAGTCGGAGATGCCCTTGGCCTCGATGCGTTTTCTTTCGGCCTCTTGTTTCTCCTTGGTCAGTATCCATTCCATGCGCTGGCTTTCCTGCTCGGCCTTGAGCTTGTCCTCGATGGCGTCGGTCACCTTTTTGGGCAGGCCCACCCGGCGCAGGGGGACGCTTTCGATGATAATGCCCCGGTCGTTGACCAGGCTGTTCAATTCCACCTGGATGGCCTTGGCCAGTAATTCCCGCTGGGCGGTGTAGAGGGCCTTAGCCTCGTAATTGGCGGTGACTCCCCGGCAGACAGAACGGAACTGAGGGGCTAGGATGATATTGACGTAATCGGCCCCCACCGTCTGGTATATCTCGGCGGCCTTCTCCGGGTCTAAGTGGAACAGGGTGGTGACGTCTAATTGGACGGTCAGGCCCTCTTTGGACGGCACCGGCATGTCCTCGGTGAGCTCCTGGGTCTTGATGGACATCTTGATTATCCGGGCCAGCGGGTTGCGTAAATTGATGCCGGCCTTGAGGGTCTTGGCGGAAACATGCCCGAAGAAGTCCACCACGCCTACGTGCCCGGCCGGGATGACGGTCAGCATCTGGAGTATGGCGATTATCAAAAAGAATACGGCCACGATGCCGGAGACGGCCTTGTTCTTGGCGAAGGCTTCGTTGAACTGCTTGGTCTTCTCCCCGGCCGAGTACCACATGAAACCGGCCGCGAAAGCGATGATCAGTGTGAAAATGAAAAACATGGGGAACCTCCTTTAATAAGTGATTATTAACCTTCCGGTTTTTAGCTTGCGCTCGCAGCCTTCTTTTTCTCCTTTATACTCTCCACCGCCTGCTGGACCTCGTCCAAACTTTCTATCGGCAGGGAGTTGATGACCTGGGCCAGCTTGATCATCTTTTCCTCTTCGCGTTTGAGGGGGTACAACGGATGATCGGGGTTGGCCTTGTTTTTGGCGCTGGGGGTCCATTCCAAAAGATCGTTGGGGGTGCAGTTGAGGATGATGCAGAGCCGTTCCAGGTTGGGCAGGTCCAGCCGGACGAAGCGCGAATTGGCCACCTTGGTGGCATAGTTGGGGGAAAGGCCCTGCTCTATAAGGTAGGGGACGGGTTTGACGATGCCCCGGGCGGCGAAGATCTTGCTAAAATTGAAGGCTAACATGGTAAATGGCCCTTGTTAAGTGTTCATTGTTCATTGATAATTGTGAATTATGGCATGAAAAACGGCAAAAATCAATGAATAAATGGAATAATTCCCTCGCTATATTGTTCCTTACACATGATATATGAATAAACTCCCTTGTTATATGAGAGAATTCCCTCACTATACAAAATGTCTCCCACACTATACGAAATAGTTCCCTCGCTATATTGAATAACTCCCTTGATGTATGTAATATGTCACTTGATAATTGATATATTGGAGTGTTTGCTTCTGATTTTAAGGGCGTTGTTTAGCTGAATTACTAAACAATTGATTAATCAATTCAGCACTTATTTTTACAGCAATATATCCATGAGGATGCAAAGTTGTTTCACCATGTGCTATTTGATTTCTAAGAGATGGAAGAATTTCTTTTAGTGCCTCAGCATAATCCATATCATCAGAAACAGCTAACTCTACACCAAGATATGGATTTGGATTTTCTTCTACTTGCCGATGTGAAAAACCACTTTCGTTAATTAGTCCATTCTTCACTGCACGTGATAGTAATTCTTTAAATGTAGCTTTATCATTGTTAAATATATATTGCAACGACTTTTCCACAGTTATATATGACATTAGTTGTGCAGTTGTGTTAAATGGGTAATAAAACCATGAATATGCCACCAAATTTAATGCAGTAGCAAAGTGCGATTTTATTTCTTCGGGAACATTTGGGTCAAGACATATCTCTTTTGCACTAGCATAATTGTCCTCAATTGTCCGGGGACAAAATAGCTTTTGACGCAAATCGGGTTCTTTTAATTCTGAAAAGGGTTTAAGCATTTCCATATAATAACCTAATATTTATTTATTTTACTGCCTCACCACTTTGTTCAGTAGAAAGGAATACTTATTATGTGCATAATTGGTTTCCATAAATGGGACAGGGAACACGTGACGAGAACGGACACAGCAATCATCAAGACATACCTATGCCTTAATTGTTTTAGGCTAAAAACGATATCTTTTGATCGTTTAACTGACCTTGCCACTGTCCTTACTCCAAAGAAGACTCAACCGATTCAATGATTCCTAATATTTTTTGAGTTTTATTAACAAACTCATTGAGGCTATCATCTTTTTCATCAGACAATTTATTTATCAAGTCAATATTGGTGAATCCATCCGTATGCTTTTTTAGTATTTCAAAGATGATATGCTTCGGTTCCATAGAAATAACCTCCATTAAAAATTAAAATTGAACAAGGTGGATAAGCATTATATGTTACTGTTTGGTGCCTACTGTAGTCCATGAAGATTCTTCTATTATCCATTCTCCATCCTTGTTCTTTTTGCTGTGAACCCAGTCATGGCATAGTTCGCAGAGCAGGACGAGGTTGGTGTGCGTCGCTCGCAAAGGGCGATATGCGAAAGACACCTTGTGGTGAATGTGCATCTGAACACCCGGAGACATTCTGAGACCGCACCGGCAGCACGTAGCCCGATCTCGCCTCCACACCTCTTGCGAGGCCACTTTCCACTCGTGAGAAAGGTAAAACGCCTGGCGCTCTGGCGTGGCACCACCTTTCCAATGTGGATTAGCTGCTCCGCGTTTGCCGAACATCGGGTTTGTCTCGCCAACTGCGCCCCAGTACTTCTTGGCACGAATCTGTTCCATTGACCGAGTGGGGATGCCCCACTTGTGGAGGAAAAATAAAATATTGTTTTCAGTTACGTCACACTCTATGGCGATCTCGCGAGCCGACCGCAGTTTCTGGGCATATTCACGCTCAAGCCAGGCTTTGTCATGGAAGGGTTGATTTCCCGATACAGTATTCCATGTTCTTGGTCGCGGCTGAATGTTATAACCCACTAACCATTCGTAAACTCGTTTCGGGTTTCGATTAACAAGTTTCGCGATTGCGTATGTGCTCAAGCCTCTCTCAACGTAGAGTTCAACAAGGCGCTCACGTGATGCTGGTTTTCTCGTCTTCTGCCATTCACCCTTACAGCCCAGTGAACAGAATACAGGTGGACAGGTTCCCCGTCGTTGAATTGGTGTGCTACACCATTTGCAAATGCCATTCATTGCTTGAGTCACTTAACGCATGTGTGTTGTATTTATACGGTAATAATAACCACTCTCTGGATAATTCTAAAATAATATTTTCGTATCTTTTCGTATGTTTAGCGGGCCGGTCCTATCCCAGTTTCACCCCGCAGTCATTGCAGAACTTGCTGCCAGCCGCTATCGGCTTGCCGCACTTGGGGCAGGGGGTGGTGGCCGGGGCTACCGCCATCGGCCCGCCGCAGTTGGAGCAGAACTTGGCGGTGGTCTGGTTCTGGGTGCCGCACTTGGGACAGGCGGCCATCGGTCCGCTGGTCATGGCCTGCTGCAGCATGCCGGGCATCATCATGCCCATTCCTATCCCGGCGCCCATGCCCACCCCGGCTCCGGCCGCGCCGCCCTCCTGTTTGGCGGCATCGCCCATGGCATTGGCTGCCTTAAACTTCATATACTGGTTGAGGTCTCCCACCGCGGCCATCCCGGCCCGCTCGTCCATCCGGGCGGTCACCTCCGGCGGGGGGGTGATGGCGCTGATATACAGGTCCACCATCTCCAGGCCGTACTTGCCGAAATCCTCCTGCAGTCTTGCTTTTAGTCCGGCGCCCAGTTCATCATAATGCTGGGCCACGTCCAGGATGGTCTTGTAATTCTCGCCCAGATAATCGGCCAGGCGGGACACGATCACGTTCTTCAAAAAACCGTCCACCTGCTCGGTGGTATAGAATCCCTGGGTGCCCACCATCTTGTTGACGAATAATTGGGGATCCTTGACCCTGGTGGAGTAGATGCCGAAGGAGCGCAGGCGGATCATCTGCAGTTCGGTGTCGCGGAAGGGGATGGGCTCCGAGGTGCCCCATTTCAGGTCGGTGAAGACCTTGGAGTTGACAAAATAGACCTCCACCCGGAAGGGGCTCTTGCCGTCGAAGACCCCTTTGAGCAATCCGGTCAGAAGTGGCAGGTTCATGGTGGTCAGCGTATGGCGTCCGGCCCCGAAGACGTCCATGGCCTTGCCGTCCCGGAAGAACACCGCCTGCTGGCTCTCCCGAACCACCAGCTGGGAGCCGATCTTGGTCTCGCCCGAGCCGTCCTCCGGAACCCGGTGCACCAGCTGGTTGCCGGTATTATCAAAATATTCTATGACTTCCATTATCTTGGCCATCTTTTTCTCCTAAGGCTTAAAAGGTTGAAAATGTTCAAAAGGTTTAAAACGGTTGAATTTTCTGGTCTACCCTTAACGCTGTCACCCTGAGGTCGGCAACTTGCATCTCAAGTCGTAGGGTGGCAAGACCGCGGTGAGAAATGATCCTTCAACTTGTGAGGCTGGTAGATATCTCAGGATGACAGTTCTATCGTTTACAGAGCAGTTAGCTTAAACAGGCTTATTAATAGTTTCATGCCGGGCATTGAGCTTGTCATCGAATTTCCTTAAGTCTTCCAGCAGGGCTTTCAGGATCGAAGGATCCGGCTTTATCTGGGTCATCTTGCTCTTCAGGTCCATAATATGCTGGGACAGATCCATGTCGAACTGATATAGGGCGTCCAACTGAGGCTCCAGCACTTTATTGCTGTCGAAGAACCCGGCATAGCCGTAATCGGCGTATTTAAGGCGGTCGATGACCTTCTCCAGCAGTTTGGTTATGGACGATGCCTCGGACATCAGCTCCAGATGGCCAGGCTGTTTGGTCATGTCGGCCAGGAAACGGTCGAAGGCGGACTTGACCTCGTCCAACTGCCCGGCCAGGTGCAGGCGCAGGACCTTGTCGGTGTTGCGGCGCGATTCCTTCTCGGCATAACCGCCGTATCCCGGGACTATCCGGAACAGCTTCTCCATGAAATTTCTTACTTTATCGCTGGCATCAGGCATGGCGAGCCTCCTTATCTAAAAATTCTGACCTAACCCCTACCCCTTCCCCAATGGGGAAGGGGTTTAACAACATTCATAAAAATTATCATATTTGAAAGGGCAAGTCAACCAAAATCGGAAAAAATCGGACAAAGGGGAAATGACACACAGATTTCACTGATTGGTTCGGATTTGCACAGATTTTTTACTTACTTTTACTGCAAGGGCAAATAATCACAGTATTATGGAAGAGCTTTCATAGGGGCCAACTCGGACAGGGGCGAATGGCACACAGATTTCACGGATTGGCCCCGATTAGCACGGATTTGTTACTTACTTTACAAGTTAAAAAAAACCATAAAATAAATATCTGAGAAAATCTGCACTAATCTGTGTGATCTGTGTGCATTGTTCCCAATCTTTAGGGTTGACAAAGGGCAAGACTTGAAACTATAATTATCCCAATCAAGGAGGAATTGATGGCTATCAGACTTTACAACACATTAAGTCGCGCCAAGGAGGAGTTTGTTCCGTTGAAGACCGGGCAGGTGGGCATGTACACCTGCGGGCCGACGGTCTACGACTACGCCCATATCGGCAACCTGCGCACCTACGTCTTCGAGGACATTCTGCGACGGGTGCTGGAATACAACGGATTGCAGGTCAACCAGGTGATGAACATCACCGACGTGGGGCACCTGGAATCCGACGCCGATTCCGGCGAGGACAAGATGGAAAAGGGCTCGCGCCGCACCGGCAAGACCGCCTGGGAGATCGCCGAAGAGTACACCGAAGCTTTCAAGAGCGACCTCAGGAACCTGAATATACAGGAGCCGCACATCTGGTGCAAGGCCACCGATCACATAAAGGAGCAGATCGAGACCATTGAGTGCATCGAAAAAAAGGGATACACCTACCGGACCTCGGACGGCATCTATTTCGATACCGCCAAGCTGAAGAAATACGGGGTGCTTACCAAGATCGTGGTGCAGGACCTGATGGCCGGGGCCCGGATAGAGATGGGCGAGAAGAAGCATCCCACTGACTTCGCCCTGTGGAAGTTCAGCCCCGAAGGGACCAAAAGGCAGATGGAGTGGGAAAGCCCGTGGGGAAAAGGTTTCCCCGGTTGGCATATAGAATGCTCGGCCATGGCTGCTAAATACCTGGGGCCGCTGTTCGACATCCACTGCGGCGGGGAGGATGCCATTGCGGTGCATCATACCAACGAGATCGCCCAGACCCAGGCCTGCCACGGCACCAACCTGGCCAACTATTGGCTGCACGGATACTTCCTGCAACTGGGACAAGAGAAGATGGCCAAGTCCTCCGGTGAGTTCCTTACTCTGCAGACCCTGATGGACAAGGGATACGACCCGCTGGCCTACCGTTATTTCTGCTTTACCGGACACTACCGCTCGCAATTAAGCTTTACCTACGAGTCGCTTACCGCGGCCCAGCGGGCCTTGGAGAATCTGAGGGCGGAGATCAAGAAACTTGACCCCACCCTTGATCCCTCCCCTAAAGCATTAGGAGAGGGAAAAGGTCGGAATGTATATAAAAAGAAATTTCTCTCGGCCATAAATGACGACCTGAACATGCCGCAGGTGCTGGCCATCCTGTGGGACCTACTTAAGGACAATGACCTGACTCCGGCTCAGAAACTAAGCCTGATAAAGGATTTCGATCGGGTTCTGGGGCTGAAGTTGGCCGAGTCCGTCGGCGGATCGGCTATTCCCAAAGAGGTCGAGGATCTGATGCAAAAGCGTAAAGATGCAAGGGCGGCCAAGAACTGGGCCGAATCCGACCGATTGAGAAATGAGATATCGAAACTGGGCTTTGTGGTGGAGGATGGGCCAAAAGGACAGACCGTTCGTCCGAAAAAGTTCGGGGAATAATTTGATGACCCAGGCGAAAGCCTGGGTCGTTTGTTAAAATAGTTATGATGCAAAAAATAATTAAAAAGCCCTTGCGTATCATTCTAGTGATCTCAGGGACTCTTTTTGT
>JAHJLF010000004.1 GCA_018821925.1 Candidatus Edwardsbacteria bacterium | reverse complement strand
GAAATGAACACGTCATTCCCGCAGAAGCGGGAATCCAGAAAAATGCCTGGATGCCTGCTTTCGCAGGCATGACACTTTAGCGAAAAAATCATACCAAGCATTCATTCCTCGAAGGCTGCACTAAATATGTAAACTATTCAATGCCCCCATTAATAATATTGATATCAGGAGAGTTCCTTTGACCGACAGTCATAAAAAACATATCACCATCTCCGAGGGAGCCACCAGTTTTACCAAGGACTATCTGGGCCTTCCGGTGATAGACCGGGACGGAGTCAAGATCGGCAAGGTGGCCGACCTGGCGGTAATGATGGGCGAGGAGTTTCCCTGGGTATCGTCGGTGGCGGTGTTGGTAAAGATACGGGTCAGCCTGCTGGGGACGGCCAAATTCGAGGCCATCATCCCCTGGAAAGCGGTGAATACGGTTGATGACGATAGGATTGTTTTAAAAATAGCCTACAGCGAGATCAAACCGGGCAAGCTGGAGAAAGGCGAACTGTTGTTCAAACGCCATGTGATGGACCAGCAGATAGTGGACAACGATGGCCGCCGGCTGCTGCTGGTCAACGACGTCAAGCTCCGGGCGGCGGGCGAAGCCTTGGTGCTGGTGGGCGTGGAAGTAGGCATCAAAGGCCTGCTTTACCGTTTGGGGGCCGGACGCCGGCTGGAGAGGGTGGCCCGAATGATGAATGTCAAGATAATGGAGAATATTATCATGTGGGACCTGGTGGAGCAGTTTGACGATCAGATGAAACTGATAAAGCTGTCCATATCCCAGGAAATGCTGAAGGATCTGATGAATTTATGAAACACGCATCCCATTTTTTAAACCAGGATATGATGGGGGAGCATATCAACGAAAAAATATACAATGCCGTGGCGGTCATCACCGTGGCCGGCATCGTTGCGGTCACCCTTACTCTTCTGGTCCTGACCATAATTGGAAAAGCCTAAAAATTATCAATCCCTGATTTTAAGGAGGTTATATGGCTACCACCGGGAAGTCGCTGGCGGTTTATATCATAGCCGGAATATTGATATTCTTTGGAATATTGTTTCTGATGTCCGCCCGGGCCGAGTACACCCCCAACCCTGGGGGTCGCATCATCACCGGTCTGGTTCTGATAGGGGTGGGAATATTTGCGGCGGTGATGGCCAAACGCAACGAGCCCAAACAAAAGATTGAGATCACCCAGAAGATAGACCTCTCCGGCTCGGTCAAGCCCGAGGAGATGAAATGCCAGCAGTGCGGGGCACCGTTAGACAGGAACTCGGTGGCGGTCAAGGAGGGTGCGGTATTTATTAATTGCCCGTATTGCAAGGGGACCTACCAGATCACCGAAGAACCGAAGTGGTAAGTTTTGTCAAAATTGGACATAACTATGCAAATTTTGCTTGCCGCGGATATTGTTTATTGGCAGGTAGTTATGGGCCGACGATTCTTTGATTCTATATCTTGCAAAGTTTGACAACAAATATAGGCCAAGCAGCAATAGTTTATTATTTTAATATCTTGCGATACAAGAAGTTAAAATTTATGAAAATCCAATAATGGGCATAAAATATGCATAAGTTATATACTTAGGAATGTTTTATTTATGATCCAAATTTCAATAATTAAGGAGAAAAGTATGAAAACAGTGATGTCTGTGTTGCTGCTTTTGTTTGCTTTAACAAATATATCCTGGGCTATGCCGCCACTGGAGGGGATCAAGGAGCCAGAGGCCCTAAAGGCTATGCGGCTGAAAGGGATGGACAGCCCAAAGCGGGGCCTGGAAAGAGAACTGAGCATCAAATCCAAAGATGCTAAGATATCCGGCAGCCGCAGTTATCCTGTGATACTGGGTTATTTTACCAACCTGGCCGCCATCAATACCCAGGCCCAGTTTCAGGCCATGCTGTTCAACCGGGGCACCGGGGTCAAGTCGGTGAACAACTACTACCGGGACATGTCCTACAATGCCATGAGTTGTTCCGGAAAAGTTGACAATTGGCGCACCAGCAACAATACTGTTGCCTATTACTCGGTCAACGATGGATTAAACGGGGGCACCACCGGGAACACATATGAATTCATCAGGAGAGTCTTGGCCAACGCCGATGTCTTCATAAATTTTGCCGATCCCAACTATGACATGGACCATGACGGCTACGTTGATGTGCTGTGGGTGGTTCACGCCGGCAAGGGGGCAGAAGAAGGCGCCGCCGCCATCTGGTCGCACAGTTTTTACCTGTCCGGTTTTGGCGGAGGGGCTACCTACTACACCACCGGGGATATCAGCCCCTACACCGGCACGGCGGTTCGCATCAACGATTATATCATAAATCCAGAGCGCACCAATTACGCCGACGGCAATAATACCACCACCGAGATGATTGGAGCCGGAGTTTATTGTCATGAGTTCGGGCACGCCCTGGGCCTGCCGGATCTTTATAATACCGCCAGCGGCGGACCCGGCATAGGCAATTGGTCAATCATGGCCGGCGGAAGCTGGGGCGGCAACGGCAATACCGGAGCCACTCCGGTCCAGATGGACGTCTGGTGCAAGCGCTTTCTGGGCTGGATAACGCCCTTAAATATCACCAAAAACCAGGGTTTTTCTTTCAGCGCTACCCTGTCCGATTCACACCATACCACGGCCCGGCTTTCCAAGCTTGGCAGCATGGCCACCTCTCAGTTCTGGCTTATTGAGGACCGTCGTTCGGTTGCCACCGGCCCGGTCAGCGGAGTGGCCTGGGATCAGTATATTTACAGCTCCGGCCTGGCTATATATCATATCGACAGCACTTATACCACCACCACCTATCTGAATGCAAATACAGTCAACGCCTCAAATACCCGGGCCTACGGCGTGGCATTGGAGGAAACCGACCAGACCTCGGCCAGCTATACCTCGGAGCTGTACAACGGCAACAACAGCGGCGATGCCGCCGACATGTGGAACAGCACCACCCAGGCCAATTTTGACAGCCTGGGTACAGCTTATCCGGTCACTTACTTAAACAACGGGACCAGCCGCTCCGGCATCGCCGTCCGCAAGATACCGGCGGCAGGCAAGGGCGGGGATTTCAGCAAGGCCATGTTTTGCACCTTGTATGTGATACCGGGGCAACCGCCCGTTCAAGCTGTGGAACTGAGCTATTTTACGGGAATGATTTCCAATCACAAACCATTTCTTGCCTGGCGAACCGAGAGCGAGCATTACTGCTCACACTGGGAGATCTCCCGGACCAAAGACTCGGAGGAGGAATACAAACTGCTGGCCAAGATACCCGGGAGTTTGACTTCCAACCAGCCCCAGGAATACAGCTATGCCGATGAAAGCCTGACGGAGGGTGGCAGTTATTATTATCTGCTTACCGAAGTGGATGTCAACGGCGAAAAAACGCCTTACGGACCGGTGAATATCGTGGTTTCGTCCTTGGTGAAAAGATCAGAACTGGCGCTGCTCCCCTGCTATCCCAATCCCAGCCGGGGCGAGATCACTTTCAAATATTCACTGCCGGCCGAAGGCAACGTAAACATCAAGGTTTTCAACATTCTGGGCCAGGAGGTTCGGAATGTTCACAATGACCGCAGTCCGGCCGGGGCTAACATTGTCCCCTGGGATGGCAAGGACAACCAGGGAAGAATCCTGCCTAACGGGGTTTATGTGTACCAGCTTGTCTCCGGCAATCAAAGGATCACCCGGAAAATGACCATTCTTAAATAATACTTAACCATTATCAGTCGCCCTTGTCAAAGGGCGACTGAATTTTTGTTGAAATTATTTTCATTAAGTGGTATCTTTAATAAAATAATGTAAAAAGGAAATTTATATGAAAAAAAACTGGCTGATGGCAATATTTCCCGGTGCCCTGGCGCTGATGGTCGTTTCCCTGGTGGTGGCCCTGTTCATTGTAAAATTATTGTGGGCCTGGACCATCCCTGACCTGTTCCCCGGCGCGGTGGAGCAGGGCCTGATCGCAAGAAGCATCTCCTGGCTGACATCACTCAAGGTTGCCATATTGGTGGCGGTGTTCGCCGGCATTGCCGGGGTGCGTAAAGACCGGGATTGATCTGATCATGGGCCCTTCAGAGATCAAAGCCAACGATGTAAATATCGTGTATCATTTTGTCCGCAGTTCCGGTCCGGGCGGACAGAATGTCAACAAGGTAGCCACCGCAGTCCAGTTAAGATTTGATATCGTTCGCGCCAGGTCGTTATCCGAAACAGTAAAGGAAAGAGTTTTTAAGCTGGCGGGGAACCGGATCAATTCCCAGGGCATCTTAATCATTGATGCCCGTAAATACCGCACCCAGGAACGCAACAAACAGGATGCACTCGACCGGCTGAATGCGCTGATCCTTAAAGCATCGGCCAGGGAGAAAAAACGGGTGGCCACCAAGCCCAGTTATGGGTCCAAGCTTAAAAGACTGGATGGGAAACGTCTCCAGGGACGGAAGAAGGTCAATAGAAGAAAAGCTGTTTTAACGGATTGACCAATAGATGCCGGCATCAGCGCGCTCTCATTATCTAAACGGAGGAGCTATGTTTGATAACAAGGAAAAACTGATGCAGAAGGTCGCGTCCCTTCCCAAGGGTAGCCTTTCGCCCAGCCACCGCTACTGGTGCCTAACCTGCAAAATGCTGTTCACCATGGACCAGCCGGTGTGCCCCTTCATGCCCAAGATGTGCATCAATACCCCCATCCCCATTGAGGTAATGCCCCTGGAGTCGTCCATCTGCCTGGAAAAACTGGGGCTTTTTTACCCTAAAATCCCGCAAAAAATAATGTCATTCCTGGCCACCGGCGACTTTGGCAAGATCGGGGACGGATTGTTTAACGCCTATCTGGGGTTTTTGAACGACTGGGGGGTAAAATACAGAAACGAAAAGCTTCAGACCGTAAAAAGCTTCATCCTTATTGTAAGCGGCTGTGAAACAGCCCAGCGGGTAACGGAGGAAGAGGTCACTTTTATAATCACCGACCTTGGGAAAATCTGGAATAAGGATAAGTTGTTCGATCTGCTGAACGCCGTAATTCCGGTATTCAAGGATGTTTTGAGCATCAGCCAGGCCATCAAACTCGACGAACTGGAGATCACGGGAGACGTTCCGTCCGGGAAATACTACTGTTCAATGTGCCGTAAATTCTTCGAGTTCTCCACCCAGCGTGATACCATCACCTGCCCACTGATGGCCCAGAAATGCATGGCCACCCCCACTGATATCGCCCAAGCCAAGTACCCGCTGGACGACCTGGCCAAGGTCTATCAATACACGCCGGATATTTATAAAAAATTGATATCGATCTTCCCCCCAAACCCCGCAGCGGGTAAATATTTGGAAAAGCTTTTGGCCGATGAATGGCATTTCCCCCTGGAGGAATACGCTCTGGGCCGGCTTAAGTCCGCCCTCGGTTTGGATCAAAGATAGATCATTTTCAGCCGCCACCGGGCGGCTTTTTTCTTGTATTCTATCAATAAATAAGTTACAATAAAAACATGAGATACTTCAAATTCATATCATTTGCCGTCGGGATTTTATTATTGCTGTCTTGCGCCGGGCCTTATATCCGGAGCCGGGAGATGCCCCGAGAGGAGATGCAGCGGCGGCAGGAGATCGTGGAATGCGCCAAGGGTCTGGTAGGGACCAAGAACCTGGCCTCTTTGAACAAATGCTTCAAGAATGATTGTTCCGGTTTCGTCATCGGGGTATATCGGCTGATGGGCTACCGGGTGGATATCAGATCGCACAGGAAGAACCGATCCTTGTCCGAAATGCTGTTTTTAAGCCTGCAGGATAAAGGCATGGCCTACCGCGAATACCAGCCCAATATCGGGGATGCGGTGTTCTTCAAGAATACCACCGACGTGGTCTACGACCGGATAACTCACATGGGCCTGGTGGAGGAGATATTTCCGGACGGGACGATAACAATCATTCATTATAGCTCGGGGATGGTTACCCGGATCAGGATGAACCTGAAAGACCCCTACCGGGAAAAGAACAGCCGGGGAAAGGTGATCAATAATTATCTCAAGCGGGACGATGCCGGAGCCGGGAAGAGAAACATTCTGGCCGGAGCGTTGTTCCACTCCTATGGGGATATCTATAATTATTGCCGAAGAAATAAAAGATAGCACAGGGAGAAAGATATGGCGGACAGTAAAATGCCTTCCCACCACGGCGTTAAACAGGTGCCGAAAGGCAGCTATCCCAACGATACCCTCAAACTGCTGATAGAACGGGGAAGCTGCCGGAATTTCACCAGTAAAAAGATCCCGCCCCGGACCATGGATCACATCTTAAGGGCCGGGGCTCACGCCGCCACTGGGGGCAACCTGCAGCCCTATTCGGTCATAAAAATAGAAAACTCCCGAACCAATAAGAAACTGGCCGAAATGTGCCACCAGCCTTTTATCGGGCAGGCTCCGGCCAACCTGTTGTTCTGCCTCGACTGGCGGCGTTTGGAGCGCTGGGCCAAACTGGAAGGCGCGCCCTTCACCGCCAATAATTCCTTCCGTCATTTCTGGATATCTTTCCAGGATGCCATCATCTGCGCCCAGAACATCTGCACCGCGGCCGATTCACTGGGCCTGGGTTCGGTGTATATCGGGACGGTGATGGAATTCTTCCCCCGGCTGAAAAAGATGTTCAAACTGCCCAAGGGGGTTTTCCCGATCGTTCTTTTGACCCTGGGATATCCCAAGAGCAAGCCCAAGTCCAGGAAGAAACTTCCTCCGTCGGTAGCGGTGCATAACGAAAGATATTCCGACCTGACGGATGCCGCCCTGCTAAAAGCCTTTGACGATAAGTATCCCGATGTAAGGATTGAGCTGACGCCGGATCGCCTGAAAAGATTCCAAAATGTATGCCTGAAGGTGGGCGGCAAGAGATTTGCCGATAACTGTGTCGCCAAAGCAAAGGAACAGGGGTATATCAATCCAGTCCAGCGCTATTTCGGATTGCATTATGTGGCCGATCTGATGGTCCAGGGTAATGGCCGTTTTTTAAAACAATTTGAAGCCTCTGGATTCGGGTGGTTCCGTGATTTCAAACTGAAGGGCGGAAAATGACGCAATCAGGGCAAGTAAGATGGAGCCGCTGTAAAGCGGCTCTTTCCTGTCGGGGTTGACATGGCTTGAGCCTTTTGATATAATGTAAGTGAGTGTTAACTAACATAGAGATCGTTTTATTATGCCAAAGCCCCAAAGGCGCAAGCCTACCGAAACCAGAAGGAAGGAGATCGTGGCCACCGCCCAGAAATTCATGATCGAGCGGGGGGTTTACGCCATTACCATCAAGAATATCGCCTACCTGAACGGGATATCCGAAGCGGCGGTATACCGGCACTTCAAGAGTAAGCGGGACATCCTGGGGGCCATCATTGACGACGTGGAGATCAAAATGATGGAGACTTTTGACCAGGCGGTAGTCCGGGATTCCGACCCCATCAAAAAACTTAAGGATATCATGAGGTCCCATCTTATTTTTACCGAGAAGAGGAAAGGAGGCCTGTTCGTTATTACCTCGGAATGCATCCATCTGAACGATGATTTTTTGAGAAAAAAAATACTGAAAGTTATAGACAACTATACAAGTCGTATCGGGGGACTGCTGAATGAAGCCCGATCCAGAGGGCTGGCCTGCCCGGAGATGGGCATCAAGGAGGCCAGTCTGATGTATTACGGGCTGATCCAGACCGCGGCTACAGATTTTACCCTGAGGAGCTACGATGTTCCGCCTATCAGTAAATTCGAACACCTGTGGCGTTTCTTTTGCAACGGGATCAATTACTGCAGGGATGCCGTAAACTGATAACCATATCAACGCATAGATAAGGAGTGAATATGAAAAGATTAGCAACGATCATGATTATTGCGGGGCTTTTTGCCGGGGGCTGCGCCAAGAAACAGGCGGTTGAACAGAAGGAAACGACCGCTCAAGCCCAGCAGGAAGCCAAGGCTCCCGAACCGCCAGTCCAGAAGCCGGAGCCTAAATTGGAATTCAAAACGGTATATTTCGATCTGGATTCATATGAGCTGAAGGACGAATACCGAAAAATTCTTTCCGTGATATCCGTGGCTCTCAGGGGCAAACCCAGTGTGACGATCCGGCTGGAGGGGCATTGCGACGAAAGGGGAACCATCGAATACAACCTGGCCCTGGGCGAGAAAAGGGCCAATGCCGTCAAGGGATACCTGGTAAACTTGGGGACCTCCGGAGCAGCGTTCAAGACAACCAGTTACGGCAAGGAACGTCCGGCGGCATTGGGACACGATGAGGCTAGTTGGGCAAAGAACCGCCGGGTGGAATTTATAATAGAAAAGCAGTAAATCGGTTCCCCGGCTTCTCATCCAATCCAATTGTACCTGATACCGGTTGTTCGGCGGATAATCATTAAAAACATCAAAAGGCTTCAACTATGTTTTTTGTCTGGTTTAAACTGGTATTGCTGGTAGCAGTGATCGTCTTCGCCGGCTCCAAGTTGTCGCGTTACGGCGATATTTTGGGCGAGAAGCTGGGGCTATCGGGCAGTTGGATAGGGGTGGTGCTGCTGGCCGCGGTGACCTCCCTGCCGGAGTTGTTCTCGGGCATCTCCTCCTCGGCCTTGGTGCGCCAGCCGGATCTGGCCCTGGGGAATATCTACGGAGCCTGCGTGATGAACCTGGTGGTGGTGGCGGTGATCAGCACCCTGCATACCGAGGGTCCGATATCTGCCAGG
>JAHJLF010000003.1 GCA_018821925.1 Candidatus Edwardsbacteria bacterium | reverse complement strand
CTGGAAACCCGCCAGCGCCGCTAGTATCCCCCCGGCAAAAATGCCGGTCAGTCGTGATTTGGATCCCATCAGTTTTACCGCCAAGGCAAAGATCGTGAACCACATGAAGAGAAAGGCGGCCAGGCCTGTAATTCCCCGGGTGGCGGCGATCTGGACGAAATTGTTGTGCAGGTGTCCGCCCATGGGTATGTCCTGCCAGATTTCTTCGTCCTCGGCGGTTCGCATCCCTTTCAGCCTCTGACCTAGGTCTATCATCCCCGTTCCCAGCACCGGCCGCTCCTTGATAAGTTGCCATCCCATCCGCCAAAAGCCCAATCTCATGTTCCAGGAGGTGGCCTTGTTCCCGTAAAAAAACATGAATGACAAACGGAGGTTGTTAGCGGTGTAGAACACCCCGGCCATAAGCAGCCCGGTAAGCACCAGCATTACCGCCCTCTTCCACCACGAACTGATCAGGGCCGGAAAACCCGTTATGAAACCGAACCAAGAGCTGACCGTCCGGGTAAGGACCAGGCAGCTGCACAGCAGGGCCGAAACGGCCAGGGACTGTGCCCACCGCCATTTGCCGGGGATCTGGGCCTGATACCGGTACCAGGCAAAAGACAGCAGCCCAGCCAGCATGAATATCCCGCCGGAGGTCATGGCCATTCCCTGGGCGGCCAAAAGCCGGGGCTGGTATCCGAACCCGAACATCACCAGGCCGTACACCCCGGTCAAGGCGGTCATCATCAGGAACAGTTTTACCAATTCCAACAGCCTCTCCTGACTTTTAACATTGAACCCTATGAAGTAAACGGCCGACAGCAGATAGAATTTTTTTAGACTGATGAAACTTTCCCAGGGAGAAAGCGAGAAGACGGTAGAAAGCAAAGCCGAGGCCAAAAACAGGACGAAGCCCAGGTCCAGCGGGGTTTTGAAACCGTTCCACCGTTTTTCCACCAGGCATTTCAAAAGCCAGGCCAGCCAGCCTAAAAACAACGAGCTTTGGGTGAAGGCGATCGACACCGGCAATGAGCCCACGAACCCGACCATTGCCAACTGGGTCGTCTGATCCAAAAAATATGCCAGTTTCTTTCTATCCATTAAAGGTCTATCCAATACTCGTTCATCCGGCGCCCCTGAGGCGTGACAAATTGGCGTTTTATTGTGAATTTGTTCTTTTGGTAAAAGCCGTTCACCCCGTCATTGTCGTCTCGGTCGGTGGTTAAAAATACCTGCCGGCACCCCCGAATCCGGGCTTCTATTAGGAACTCCGCCACCAGCTGCCGCCCCATTCCCTGCTGCTGATCATCGGGCGATATCCCTATGGAGTACAGTCCGGCCACGTCCTGTCCGACGGGGTTTTCTTTGGGAAAGCTCAAGGCTCCCAGCATTCGCGGAATGATCGATGGTTTTTGCAAGACAGCCGAAAAGGATGCCATCGCGAATTTCAGCCACCGTTTTTTCAGCAGACGGGTATAAAAGCCCCTGGGGTTGGTGGTCCCGGCCACAAACCCTGTTACCCGACCGGCCTGGTTAAGTCCCACCAGGGCAATGCCGCTGGAGTCCGAGCACACGGACGAATAATACAGGGACAAAAACCTGGGACCCAAAATGCTTAGGAAGAATTTTGGGAAACTTAAAAGATGCGTCTGCACCACCGGGTCTATATCCGTTAATGTCATCTTTCGTATCATGTTTTCCGATTGACACATTCTTCCATCAGTTTCTGGTACTGGGCTGTGGCTGATTCCCGGTCGCAGTATTGCAGTAGGAACTCCCTCCCGTTTTGCCCCAGACTGGCTCTCCGGGCCGGATCGTTATATAGGGACAGAATTGCCGCCGTCAACCCGGCAGCGTCTTCGGCCGGTACGCAGATTCCGCACCGGGCCCGGTTTATGAATCTGGCAGTATCGCTGTCAGCATCCAGGCTGGCCGCCACCGGCCGGGCGGCCGCCAGGTACCCCAGCAGCTTGCTGGGCACCGAGCTTTGGCCCCGGTTCTTCTGGAGGGTAAGCACCGCCAGGTCGGCCGAGGAAAGCACCTCGGACAATATCTCCCGGGGCTGGAACGGCAGCAGCATAATATTCTTCAGGTCCTTTTGGCCGGCGGCGGTCTTTATTCTGTCCTTGACCACGCCCTCCCCCACCATCAGAAAAAGAATGTCCGAATAAAGGTTCAGGCTTTGGGCACATTCCAGCATTATCTCCGCCCCCGATATCACCCCGATGGTCCCCGAATATAGCACCACGAACTTTCCGGTCAGCCCCTGCTCTAGGGCAAAGGCATTGTCCTTGGGCTTGGGAACTATTTCAGCCGAATCTATCCAGTTGTAGATGATGTCGATTTTCTCGGGATCCAAACCCTTTAATATCAGGTTCTCTTTAAATCCCTCGGAGATGACGGTCACTTTCCGGGCTTTGCGGTAGATCGCCATTTCCAGCTTTTTGAAAAGGCCTATCACTCCCCGGTGTTTTATCACCCCCACATTCATGGCAGCATCGGGATAGATGTCCTGAACGTTGAATATGTAGCGGCATCTTTTAAGCCCCTTAAGCATCATGGCTACGATGCCGTTAGACAACGGGGGAGACACCGCCATGATCAGGTCCGGCTTTTCAAAAAGCAATACCGCCAGAAAGGAGGTGATCCCGAAGCTGATGAAGTTCAGTAGCCGACTGAAGGTCGTTTTGCTGGAGGAAAGCCAGAGCCAGCACCTGATTATCCTGACCCCGCCTTGCCAGGTGATGCCGAACGGTTTTCTTTTAAAGCCGGGAAAGAGTTTCCCCGAAGGATGATTGGGGAATCCCGTCACTACTGTCGCCCTGTGGCCGTTTTTCACCATATCCTCGGCCAGCTCCTTAAGCATCACACCGATGGGAGCCTGCTCGGGCGGATAATACTGGCAGATGAACACTGCCTTCAAAGGTTTCGTCAAATCCCTTGGCCCCTTCCCTACCTGGTTAAAAAGAAAATTCCTGAATGATTGAAGCTATCCTGCGGCATGGTTTTTATTTTCAAATTTCTTAACTTTTATCCCCAGCCATTTTTTCTCCAGCATCGTTTCCACCGCCGTTGAGGAGAGTCTGGCTTTGCCCTGCAGGTCCCTCCTTTTCCGCCAGAGAGCGGGAAGATTATGGATCAAGTCCCATTTAGCTCTGAGAAAGGCCGACAATTGGCCGACTTTTGCGAAATAGATAAAGCTTCCCATCATGTAGATCAAATGTAATGGCCAGTACTTCCAAAGCAGTGCGCCCGGCATATTCTTGATAAAGGTGATACTGACGTTCCGCTGCCCGTGGTAAACAAACTCCGGGCTGTTGTGGACCTGGGTGGTTGACACTTTATGATATACCCGGGCCCTAGGTTCATTGACTATCCGATAGCCAAATAAATGGGCCCGAAAGGACCAGTCCACATCCTCGTATCCGTTGAAATAGTCCTCATCAAAAAAACCGATTTCATCGATCACCTTTTTCCGGTAGAGGGCGGCGCAGGCAATGGCTATGAAAACGTCAACCGGCTGTTGATCGTCCTTTTGATCCGGCTCCCGGTTCAACCGGGCGAAAACGGATCCCGCCACCGTATAGCTGCCGCCGGAGCTCCAGACCAATCGGGGCTGATCGTAATAAAGAACTCTGGAATCACAGGCGGCGATACGGCCGTCGGCCTGAAGGCAGCTATAAAGGACGGCCAGCCAATCGGGTTCTGCCTTGGTGTCGTTGTTGAGCAAAGCTATGAATTCCCCCCGGGCCAGGCCCAGCCCGGCGTTGTTCCCGGCGCTGAAACCCAGGTTGGATTTCAGGGTCAGTAACTTTACCCGGGGATAATGCCGGCGGACCCACTCCGCCGAGCCGTCGGTCGAACCGTTGTCGACCAGTATGATTTCGTAATCCTGAAAGGTCTGCTTTTCCAACGATTGCAGGCATTCGTCCAGCAGGGCCAGCCCGTTCCAATTGACGATGATGACGCTGATCCCAGGGTCGGAAGAAGGGGTCTTCATCGTGTCACTCCCAGGGAAGGTAAGCTGGAGGACCCTGCCCCAAGGCCTTGTTTACAATATGATCGATACTGCTGGGACCAAAAAAAGACAACCGCCAGCATCCCGGTGGAATTAAACAGGAGCGGATTGTTCCCGGCCACGACGAGATAGGCCAGAAATCCCATCATATTCAACCGGTCAGGGATCGTGGAGAAAAACGGAACGACCAGCAGCAGTAAAAAACAAAGGCAGCCGGCCAAACCAAAATATCTGATAATATCGAGATAGGTCAGCTCGGTCTGATAGACCTCCCGGTTGATTCCCGGAGCATTGCTGTAGTACTGGGCCCCCAAGCCGTCTCCGGTTAAAAGGACTATGGGATTCTCATCGATGAAGGTCAGAAAAGATTTGTAATGGGCTATCTTGACCGTGTTCGATTGTTCTTCCGCCGATAGCAACGAAGTCCTTTGGATGGCCAGCAGGACCAGCAGGGAAAAGACGGCCGCCGTCACCAGGGCCCCGGCCAGCAGCCTGGGCCGGTGCCTGACGATGACCAAAAAACAGGTCAGGCATTCTGCCAGCAAAATAAAAAATACCGCCCGCGAGGCCGATAGGAAGGATGCCAGCAGAATCAAGAATAGAAAAATGGTGGCTCCGACCCGCCAACCCCACGCACTCCCCTGGCCGAAAATCGTCCCGATCAGGAAAGGCACCGGGATGACCAGGAGCGGGGTGGTAACAAAGAATATCATCACCAGGTCCAGTTCCCCAAAATTGCGAAAGCCTATCAGTGCTACAGAATTATCTATCAGAAAAATCGAAATTTTTTCGTAGAGTTTTGGATCTATGGCGGAGCAGACCTGAAGGCCTATGATACTCAGCATCATAATTCCAATGCAAAGAAACATCGGTTTTCGCAGGTCTACCCCCATGGCGACCACCGGCAGCACCAGCATGATTGCCCAAAGCCCCCGCACCAGGGAAAGGCCATCTGTCAGGCTTTGTCCGGGATGGCGGACCATGAACACACCCAGAAAGAAGGCTGGAAGCATAAAGGCAATGAAGATCACCCTCAGCAGCAGATCTTCGGGTAAAACCGCCCGATCAAAAAGGTTCAGCATCAGGAATATGAATAGGATCAGGGCGAAGAACGGAAGCTTAACCCCCAGGATATAATCCGAAGGGTCAAAAAATGCGATGCCGCAGTAGATCCAAATACAGATGTAAAATGCTTTAATTAATAACGATTTCATTGGAGCCTATCGGTTTGCTGCGATATTAAAAAGGTGCTTCAATGTCAGGCCGGATAACTTCCTGTTGCCCCTTAGACATTGTCGACCAGCCCTTACCGCCAGATTGAACATATGGTAGATAAAATCACCCCGGTTTTTGGAAACCCGGTAGAACAGCGTCTCGGCCCGCAGAACCGCCTGGTAACGTTCGGGGGACACCGGCCTGGCAGTATTCCCGATCGAAAGGTCATGGCTGATGATGGTGTCGGTGATATACACTTTCCTTCCCCGACGGTTAATTTCGGCGAACAGCCAGTGATCAAGATAGTCCAGGCTAAACTGTTTATTGAAACCGCCGATTTCAGATACGAATGATTTCCGCACCAGGGTGCCGGAATTGATGGCCGTGACCTCCTGCCGGCAAACCCCCTGGGCCGGGTTCCAAATCGGCCTGATCCTTCCCCCCTTTTTTACCAGAGCCGGAGATATTGGGGCACCGACATTGGTAACCATGGGAACCACCGCAGCCACAACAGGGTCCAGATTGATCGCCGACAAGGACCGGGCTGCAACTGAGATGAAATCAGCCGGCAGATTCGAGTCATGGTCAAGCAACAAAAGCCATGGGCAATGATCGCCCGGATCGGATCCCAAAGCGAAGTTGTAGGCCGCCGCCAGCCCGCCGTTGGCGGCATCGTGGACATATTGATGGTCGAAAGGCAGCGGGACGGTCACCCGTTGGGGTTCCGGGCTGTTGTCATAGATGACCAGCTTCAGTTCCAGTCCTTTATCCTGACAATGCTCCCAGGAGCGCACCAGGGAGGCGATGGTTGGGGACTGGTCCGTGCGACATTGGTACAAGACCACCACGGCGATGATGTTCATTCTCTGCCCTTTGCTATCGGTGTTGCGGTTCCCGGTTTTCAAGATGGGCCGGGCAGCCTACTCATTCTCATTTTTACTGGGCGGGGGATATTTTGTATCTTTCACGATTTCCTCCAGTGATAAATCGTCCCAGTTAAAATTCGCCACCTCCCGTATCTTACGGCCGAGGTACTCGCTGTGGCAGTAAAGCCCCACTACCCGCCGGTATTTCAAGTCTTCATCCGCCAGAGATGAAAATCTGCCCACAATGGGATTGCACATGCCGGATTCCAGACACTCAAATCCCAGGGCCGGAGAAAACAGTGTTTTCAAGGCCATGTCGGTATAATGATAAAAATGCCCGGGCCTTTCATGCGATGAATAGGCGAAATGGGTTTCGACAAAAACGATGCCGCCGACCTTCAGCAGTTTTGCGATTTCCTTGGCCGCGACCCACGGCATCGCCAAATGTTCGAAAACAGCGGAGGAATAAATGATGTCAAATTTTTCATCGAAATACTGGGATAATTTGTGGGCGTCCCCGACCACATCGACATTGGGGCCGGGATAATAATCAAAACCGACATAGTTCGCATTGGCAAACATTTTTCGCGCCATCGATTTTCCCGTCACTTCCCTGCTGCCAATTTCCAATATTTTCATGCCTTGGTGATTTCCAATTTTAGATAAATAGTTCATAAAATTCTTATGACCGACAATATCAGATAACGGGACATCTTTGCCTAAATAATATTTGTCAAGACTACCCCCAATTAAATTGAAATATAATTTGTAAATAGCAAATACTATTTTTTTCGCTGCATTTTCTTTCATGATATCTTCTCCTTTGATAGCCTATTGTCTTTTGTTGACATACCCCAATTGCTTGACGGTCAGTGCATCCGAAGATTGGCCCGGCCTGCATTCTGGGCCCCGGGTTTATCTTTTTAGCTGGATCCCCATACTATGCGAAAAAACATTGCCGTTTTCTATATTAGGTTTTTCTTCCGGGACAGGGTTGCGATGGTTGGGGACTGGTCCGTGCGGCATTGGTACAAGACCACCACGGCGATGATATTCATCTCCCGCCCTTTGTTGCTACCAACATCCTTCTCCTATCGATCTATCAGCTTCATGGCAGGCTCAGGCATAGGGTAGCCCCCAAATATCCCAAAGCCTTTCTTCCCCAGGTTTTCGTCAAGAATAACAGGCATGTGAATATCTTTTTAGGATCCAGGGCTATGGCATCCCTCAAAGACTTCCCGGCCCCCTTCATCCCCAAAAAATACATCCTCTCGAACCTGTAATATTTGACCTCGGCCGGATAGACGCCCGTTGTCTCCATTTTGTTTAAAACCGCCAGCTCCCCCTGGAGCATGGCCAGCCCGTTTTTAGATGTGTTCCTTTGATGCCTTCTGACCAGGCACAGTTTTTCATCGATATATCCGAACCGCCTTCCATTCAGGCTGACATGGAACCAGTAGTCCCAATCCTCCAAGGTGTTCAGGCTTTCGTCAAATAACACCCCGGACCTCCTGGTCAGCATGGTGTTAATCAGGATAAAATTGCCTTTGATTATATCTTTTGTGATTATTCCGGTATGTGCCTTATGTGCCTTTCGAAATCTTTTTTCAACCTCTCCAAAGTGGTCTGCGGCACAATAGACTCCGAAATAATTGGGATCCTCTTTCAGGAAATTAATCTGCTTTTCTATTTTTGACTTCTCCAGCAGATCATCCACGTCCAGAAACTGTAGGAATTCCCCCCTGGCATTTTTTATCCCATTGTTCCTGGCCTTCGATCGCTCCCCGTTCTCCTGGTATAGGTACTTTATCAAAGCCCGGTCGATGTAGGCCTTTAGTCTTTGCCTGGTGTTGTCGGTGGAACCGTCATCCACGACTATGATTTCGATCGTTTGGTAGGTTTGGGAGAGGCAGGATTCAACGGCTACGCAAACATAATCTGCGCAATTATAGGTTGGGATTACAATGCTGACCAAACCTTTTATATGGTTATCCACAGATCTCCTTTTGTTCGGACCCCGCTCTTCCGGCGCCATTCTCTATCATGCACTCTTCCGGTATCCGATCCCGTCCCTGAAGCCTTTTAACATATTCTGGTTCAGGTTACCTGTTATACGGCCTTTAGCCAGGCTCAAGGCCATTCTGTACAACTTGTATAAATAGAAGATCGTCCACTGGACTTTATTGGCGTTTCTTTTTTCAAATATGATACTGTTCCGGCACATGTAATATTCCTGTATCCCATCAACTTTTTCAGTAGATTTTGATCCTTTGTGGTAGATCACGCTTTCACACAGGCACATCACTTTATAACCAGCCCTCTTGAACTTCAGGCACCACTCTGTTTCTTCGAAAAAAAGGAAATATTCCTCCGGGATAAACCCGATTTTCGATATCAGCTCGCTTCTGACAAGCAAGCAGGACCCTGCCACATAATCAACCTCGAAAACACCCTTGATCTCATCCTTGTTTTTCCCACCGTTAAGCTGATAAAACTTTCCAAAAAAAAGGTTGGCCCTTGACCCGGTGGCCTGGATGATGTTTTTATCGTAATAATCACAGACTTTGGGGCCGACGATGCCGGTGATCTTATCCTGCTCCATCCAATTAACCAGAGGCTCTAAAAATTCCGGGGTTATGGTGGTGTCATTGTTCAGCAGGCAGACATAATCGGCCTGGTGCTCCAGGGCCAGGCGTATCCCCGCATTGTTGCCCCCGGCGTATCCTAGGTTTTTCCCGGTTTGGATAAATGAATGCCCGGGGTAGCCGGCCCGGATCAAGGATTCCGAGGCATCGGTCGAGCAATTGTCGGCCACCACCACCCGGAAGTTCCCGTAACTGAGCTTTTCCAGGCTTTCCAGGCATTCCAGGGTGTCCTGGTATCCATTGTAGTTCAACACCACGATGTATACCAACGGCTGATCGGCCATTCTATCCTCTCTGGGAAGTTTGGGCGGGAAGCACCTTGTTCCTGGCCACGATTATATACTGGATGACAAAAAACTCCTCGAATTTCCTCAAGGTCAGCTTGTTCAGCCAAGCCATCTCGCCTTTTAAAAGCTCCGGAACGCTCTTGATCTCCATTATTTCAAAATCATTTACGAATAATTCCACCATGTTCTTCCTGCAAAAGAACCTCAAATGGGTCCGGTCCAGTATGCCGGCCTCGGCGTATCTGAAGTCGCCCTTGAAAAACAGCGTGCAGATGGTTTTGAATTCCCTGATGTTGGGAATGCTGGCTATCAAAATGCCTTCTTTGCCCAGATACCTCTTGATCTTCCTGATGGCG
>JAHJLF010000002.1 GCA_018821925.1 Candidatus Edwardsbacteria bacterium | reverse complement strand
CTCGGCCAGCGGCAAGGCCAGCTGCGTTGGCGAGCTGGAGGGTTTTGTCAAGGTCATTGCCGACCGCCAGACGCATCAAATCCTGGGATGCGTCATCGCAGGGCCCCAGGCCACCGAGCTCATCTCCGAGGCCTCGCTGGCCGTATCCAGCAGGCTCAAACTTGAGGACATGATCCAAACCATACATTCCCACCCCACCCTCCATGAGTCGTTCCAAGAGGCGGCGCTCAATGCGCTGGGGCGGGCCATACATCTGCCCTGAAGATAAAGGAGAGCTATGAAAAAGATCGTTCTGGCCTTTTCCCTGCTGGCTTCTCTTTCCTGCAGCGGTCCGCAGCAGCAGACCCTGCGGATAGCCATCAGCGAGGGATTGATCAGCTTCGATCCCCATACCCAGGACGAAGCGGTCACCATGGAAACCTTAAGCAATATTTACGAAACCCTGGTATCGTTCGACGTTGACATGCAGTTTGTGCCGATGCTGTGCACCGGATACAGTAATGTCACCAACCGGACCTGGCGCTTTTATATCAGGCCGGGGGTGAAATTCCATAACGGGAAAACCCTGTCGGCGGAGGATGTCATCTACAGCCTGGGCCGGGCCAGGAACCACCGGGCATCGGTCTATAAAAGCATGCTGGCTGGGATCGATAGCATAAGAAAAGTGGACAGCCTGACCGTGGAGATTTCCACCGCCAAACCGTGCCCCAACCTGATAAACACCCTGACCATGATAAGCATCATCCCCGCCCAATCCGATCCGGTCGAAAAGCCGGTAGGCACCGGGCCCTATTCCATCGCTGTATTCAACGGCCGGGATATCCTGTATCTGGACAAGTTCAAGAGTTATTGGGGAGAGGAACCGTTCTTCAATAAAGCGGAATTTCATATAATCAAGGATGATTCTCTGCGGGTGGAAAAACTGTTGAGCGGCAAGATGGATGTCGATGCCAATGTCATGGAAAACTACCGCACCAGGCTGTCCGGCGACAGCAAGGTAACCCTGGTGACCAAGCCGGGCGCCACCATTACCATCTTAGGTTTGAATACCTCCGGCAAATTCAATGACAACCCTCTTTCCGATATCCGACTGCGCCAGGCGATATCCCTGGCCATAAACCGCCGGGAGATGGTCACCAAAGCCTGCCACGGACACGCTGTTCCCGCCAACCAGATAGCAACCCAGGCCATATTCGGCTATGATCCGAACCTTTCTGAAATTGAACAGAATATCGAAAAAGCCCGACGGCTTATTCATCCTTTAAAGACATCCGACCCAATCAAACTGACCATTAAAGTATCAACGGCAGCCTGGTTCGAGGGACAGATCCTGGCGGAATTCCTGGCGCCTATAGGGATAAAGCTGACGGTAGATACACTATCATGGACGGAATTGTATAATTCCATCGAGTCCGGCCAGGCAAAATTTTATCTGATGGGTTTTGCCTACAGTTTCGGAGATGCCAGCGAACTGTTAAACGATATGGTCCATTCCAAAAGCGGCGCCCAGGATTTCGGTGTCCGCAACCTGGCGGGGTACATTAACCCTAAACTTGATCAAATCATCGAACAGGCCGACCGCGAATTCGATCCGGTCAGGCGTAAGCAGTTACTACAGGAGGCCATCAGGATAACGACCAACGACCTTCCCTTCATCCCCCTGTATATCCGGGACGGCAGCTACGGATTGCGTCAGGGCCTGGCCTGGCAGCAGAAGACAGCCTCGGTTATGCTGGTCAAAGAGATCCACCCTCAAAAATAATCTGTGATGGAGTTAGACCAATGTTGAGAAGAATCACGGCAATATTATTAATAGGCCTGCTGTGCACCTGCGCCAGGAGCAACAACAATGGCGGGCTTCTGCTTTTGGCCATGGAGGACGAGCTGATAACCCTTGATCCATATCTGCATGATGACAGCATCGCTCATTCGATACTCAGTAATATTTATGACGCTTTGGTCAGCTTCGACCAGGATATGAAGGTGGAACCGGCCCTGGCCATCGGCTGGGAAAATCCCGACGACCTTACCTGGAGATTCATTCTCCGTCCGGGGGTTTACTTTCATAACGGCCGCGAATTTACCTCGGCTGATGTCAAATACAGCCTGGAAAGGGCCAGGCAGGGCAAGGTCTGTCATTACCTTTCCACAATCCAGAGCATCAATGTCATTGATAAATTGACCATAGAAATAAAAACCAGCAAACCGTCGCCGATCTTATTGAACAAACTGACCTTCATTGCCATTATGCCGGAGAATACCGAGAATCCGGTCACCAGGCCGACCGGAACGGGGCCTTATCATTTTATAAAACACCTGGCCGGGGACCAGATAGAATTGAAGGCCAACGAAAAATACTGGAAAGGAAAGCCGGTGGTTAAACGGGCGGTTTTCAAGATCATTCCCGACGAACAGACCCGTTTACAGGCTTTGCTTGACGGCAGGGTGCAATTGATACGTGATGTGGATAAGAACAAGGCTGAGCAAAATCGCGCCAACCCAAAAATATATTTTGTCACCAGCCCCGGCCTGGGGGTCAGCATGCTGGGTATTAATTTTCTCGGGAAAGACGCCTTATCGAACCGGAAAATACGGGAGGCCATTTATTGGGCGATAGATCCGGAGGAGGCCGTAAGAGTCTCCGGATGGGATGCCCTGCCGATAAATCAGCTGGTTTCACCATATATCGTGGGGTATAACCCCGACATCACGGCTAAACGCCCCGACATTGGCAGGGCAAAAAAGTGCTTGGCTGCGGCAGGGTATCCTAATGGGTTTTCGATCACCCTGGAAATGTCAAAAACGGCCGCTGCCACCACCGGGGACATCCTGGCCAAGCAACTGGGCATGATCGGCATCAAAGTGAAGCTAGCCGGGTCGGATTGGTCCGATTTCTCCGGGCGCCTTTACCAAAAGAAGATACCCTTCTTTCTGGTGGGCTGGTCCTGCAGTTCGGGGGATGCTTCGGATCTTTTTGACGCCTGTCTGCACAGCTCGGATGAAAAAAATTATGGTAGCGCCAACTGGGGGAACTACCGTAACCGTAAACTTGATGACATAATAGAAAAAAGCAACCAGGTATTGGACAACAAAGAACGGATAGAACTTTTGAAACAAGCCATGACTATGGCTATGGCTGATTATCCGTTAATTCCGATATTTGCCAGGAACCGGGTTTACGGCGCTGATAAAAACATCGTGTTTATCCCCAGACAGGACGGGAGGATCAAACTGTTCGAAATATACTACAAACTATAAAATTATAATAGCTGCATATCTATAAATACAGACGATGTTCAAAAGCATAAAAATAAAACTGGCGATTGCTGCCAGCCTGCTGGTGATAATAATCATATCGGTGTACTCGCTGGTTTCGGTCATGACTAGGCGGGAGCAGTTGAAAAAAGAGATACAGGCCGGAGTTATCTCCTTTGCCCAGATGACAGTTGCTCCCATCTGCCAGAACTATTATATTTATTATACCTCCGGGTATTTCAAATTCAGGGGCTTATTGGCCAATTATTTCAAGATGAACGACAACATCACCGAAATCCAGATCATAGACGTTAACGGCGTGGTTATGTTCGATTCCCGACAGATGGACACGGGACGGTCCGGCATCATTCTGAAGCCGGAATCATACGAGCCGGACCTGATGGAGAGGGTGAAAAGGCTGGACCTGAGCCATAAAATAATCCGCATTGCCGATAACCAAGAGATCATTTCGGTGGTTATGCCTTATATCGGAGAATGGGGCCGCCATAGATTATCCGTAAGGTTTGTGGGCTCCTTCGCGGCCTTGGGCTATTTGGCCCGTAGCAGTTTAAATCAGGTTTTGATCACCGGCGTTATATTTGTATTGCTGGGGAGCCTGCTGGCTTATTTTATGGCCAAGAGCATCACTGACCCCATCCACCAACTTACAGTCGCAGCCCGGGATATCGGCGCCGGAAAGCTGGATCATGAAGTGGATGTCAAATCTGATGATGAGATCGGCTCCCTGGCAGATAATTTTAATATCATGACCAGGCAGCTGAAAGTCAATCTGGAGGCCCTGTCCGAGTCCTACGACCGTTTGTCCCAGGCCAATGCCGAACTGATGGAGCTGGACCGGCTGAAAAGTAATTTTATCGCCAATGTTTCCCATGAGCTTAAAACTCCCCTGACCACCATTTCGGGTTATGCCGATTATCTGGCCATGGAAAAACTGGGCCCCCTGACCGAGACCCAGCGCAAGGGAATCGAGGTAATGAGAAGGAACATCAAGCGGCTGACCAGGCAGATTAAGGACCTGCTGGATTTCATTACCATTGAGTCCGGACACTTCATCGTCGAACAAAAGCCTTTCGATATTCGAACGCTTTTCGACGAGGCTGCTGCCAATTACCAGGCGGAGCTGGACAAGAAAAAACTGAAGCTGATCATCGAGGCTCCGGAAGCGCTGAACGTCGTAGGCGATCGGGAAAGGATATTGCAGGTGGTTGACAATCTGGTGATGAACGCCCTGAAATTCACTTCTAAAGGGCACATAAACCTGACCGCCGAGGCTGGGCCGGACGGCAAAGCCCGAATCGAAGTATCCGATACCGGCGTCGGTATTCCCCGGGAATCGGTCCCCAGGATTTTTGAAAGGTTTCACCAGCTCGACGGCTCATCCACCAGGAAATATGGCGGAGTGGGTTTGGGGTTGGCCATCGTCAAATCTATTCTGGATGCCCATCAGAGCACTGTCGAAGTCACCAGCCAGTCCGGGAAGGGCAGCCGTTTTACTTTTAAATTGCCTTTGGAATAAATAATGGGGGGGAGTGCTATGTCACCAGATGCTTCGGGCAGGACCGTAATCCTGGCGGTGGATGATGAAGAGGATATTTTAGAATTGATAAAGATGGTGCTGGAAGAAGCCGGCTATGTGATGTTGACGGCGCTTTCGGGACATGAGGCTTTGCAGATCCTGTACCGAACTAAACCGGATCTGATTCTGATGGATATCATGATGCCCGGATTGGATGGAATGGAATTGATCAAGATATTGAAGATCATGGATTCTTCCGCTTCGATCCCGATTGCGGTAGTATCGGCAAAAACAGACCCGGCCGACCGCCTGGCAGCCATTCAGGAGAATGCAGTCGATTACATTTGCAAGCCGTTTTCTCCCCCAGAATTAGTAAAAAGGGTGAAAGAAATTCTAAAAGGTGGAAACAATAATAGCTGCATCTAGTCTTGGGGCCTGAATTGGTATTAAATATGCGGCTAATATCATTTTGGTAATTATAAACAAATATTCCTCAAATATTGTTTATACTGCTAACTGATTATTTCATTAAGTTTTGCCGGGACCCAGTTCGATCCCTTCCTGGTTGAAAAATTCATCGATATGTTCTGATCAGCCTGTTCCTTTAATTGCGGCCCCTCCGTCCCGAGGGCCGTTTTTTTAATTGATCTGTTTTTATGGATTGAAACAATACCGGGATATATTGTATAATGATTAAGATAAATATTTCTTTAAACAGACTGCATAACGGAGGAGTAAAATGACGGTCAGTAATTATTATCTTGAGCATTGGATAGATGAGATCCACCTGCACGGTGTTAAAAAGACGGTGGTCAGCACCCAGACCAAATACCAGAAAATAGACATTGTGGATACATATAATTACGGGCGCTGTCTGTTCCTGGACGAAAGGATGCAGAGTTCGGAGCGTGATTCCTTCATCTACCATGAAGCGCTGGTGCACCCCCCTCTGCTGCTGCATCCCGATCCCCAGAAGGTGATGATCGTGGGCGGCGGCGAGGGCGAGACCCTGCGCGACACTCTAAAGCACAAATCGGTCAAACAGGTGGTGATGGTGGACATCGACAAGGAATTGGTGGAGTTCTGCAAGAAGGAGCTGCCACAGTGGGCCGGGGGGGCCTTCAAGGACCGCCGCTCCAAGGTGCTTTACATGGATGCCCGGGCCTATCTTCAGAAGACCAGGGAGACCTTCGATGTGATAATCATCGACCTTACCGAGCCCATCGAGGGCGGGCCTTCGTTCAAGCTTTATACCCGGGAGTTCTACCAGTTACTGAACCGGCGGCTCTCGCCGCAGGGCCTGATCACCCTGCAGGCCGGCACCACCCGCAGCGGCGACACCCAGATGCTGACCGCCATCGCCCGCACCATCTCCGGCGCCTTCCCGGTCACCAGAATATACCAGGTGATAATCCCCTCCTTCGGCCTGCCCTGGGGGTTCATCCTGGGCTCCAAAGGCGCCGACCCCCTGGTCTATTCCCCGGCCCAGATCGATACCCTGATAAAAAAACGGGGGCTTAAAAAACTGGACTACTATGACGGCATCACCCATTTAAGCATGTTCGCTTTGCCGAAGTTCCTGCGCAAAGATTTCGATAAACAGCAGAGAGTGATAACCGATAAGAACCTGCTGACCGCCAAGTTCGCGTGATCTTTCCCTACGCTTGCGCGCCACCTCTTTCATCGGTGTAAACTCCGCGCTTCAGCCCGCCTGCCAAAGCCTTGTGCGGCGGACAGGCGCGCAGGCACGAAATACGCAAAAACATCATTAACCTTTAAACCACAAAGACACTAAGGCACAGATGAAGCACCGTCCATCGCCCCATAATTCGCCCCAAAGCCGGGCGCCGCTGTTTGACGCACTGGCAAAATACATCAAGCAGCCCAAGGTGCCGTTCCACACGCCCGGCCACAAGCAGGGCAAGGGGATCGATAAAGCCTGGCGCCGGCTGGTAGGCGATGACATCTTCAGGATGGACCTGACGGTTCTGCCCGAGACCGACTGCCTGTTCCATCCCACCGGGATCATCAAGCAGGCCCAGACTTTGGCGGCCAAGGCATATCATGCCGACAGGAGCTATTTTCTGATCAACGGCTCCACCGGCGGCAACCTGACCATGCTGATGGGGGTGCTGTTTCCCGGCGACAGGATCATTGTTCCCCGCCATACACACAAATCGGTGATAGCCGGGCTTATCATGTCCGGGGCCCTGCCCATCTACATCCATCCCGAGATCAATCAGGAATGGGGCCTTATCCTTAACGTCTCGTCCGAAGCGGTGGAGAAGTCCCTGAATAAAAACCCCGGGGCCCGGGCGGTATTTGTCTCATCGCCCACCTATCACGGCATCTGCTGCGACCTGGAGAAGATCGTCAAACTCTCCCATCTCAACGACCGTATAGTGATGGTGGACCAAGCCCATGGGCCGCATCTGTTGTTTCACCCATCACTGCCCACCTCGGCTATGGAGGCCGGGGCCGACATCTGCGTGGAGAGCTCTCATAAAATAATATCGGGACTGACTCAGGCCTCCATGCTGCACGTCAAGGGCCCCAATATCGATATCCGGGACCTTGAGGAGGTCTTATTGCTGACCCAGAGCACCAGCCCGTCATATCTGCTAATGACCTCGCTGGACCTGGCCCGACGCCAGATGGCCCTGAAGGGGCGGGAGCTTTTGGGAAGGTCCATCGCCATCTCTGTCAAACTGCGCAACTCCATCAATAAGATAAAAGGGCTGTACTGCCTGAATCCCGAGGACGTCAAGCCATTCAAACTTGATCCCACCAAACTCACCGTCTTTGTGGACAAGCTCGGGCTTACCGGCTACCAGGCCAGCAAGATACTAAACCAGAAATACAACATCCAGGCCGAGATGGCCGACTGGGACCATGTGGCCTTTATCTTCTCCATAGCCGACGGGCCGGCCGAGGCCGACCGGCTGCTGCGGGCCCTCAAGGCCCTAGCTTCGTCGCACTACGGCAGCGGGTCGTTGCAAAAATTAGATATCCAGTTTCCCTCAAATTATCCCGCAATGTCGCTGACCCCCCGCGAAGCCTTCTTCGCTACTTATAAGATGATCAAACTGAAAGAGGCAGTGGGCGAGATATCCACCGAGTTCTTCACCGTTTACCCGCCGGGGATTCCGGTGATCGTTCCCGGTGAGCGCATTACCCACGAGGCGGTGGAATACCTGGAAACCATGAAGCGTTTGGGGGCGATACTGGTGGGCCCGGAATCCGGCCCGCCGGGGAGGATAAGGGTAGTAGCGTAATACAAAAAAAGGGCGCTGATTTACGCGGATTATATTCCAAAATAACATGAGAAATTATTTCCAGAAAATCCTGTTAATCCTGTCTTCCCGGTCGTTAAAGATAATCATTTTGAATTAAGACCAAAGGGGCTTGACAAACCGGCATTTTGGAGCGATAATTGAAATGCCTGATTAAATAGATAGAAACAAAATAAAAAACAAAGGAGATTAAAAATGTGTAATTCCTGCGGATGCGGTAGCAAGCTTACCTATAAGTGCGAAAAATGCGGACAGACATCCAGTCTGCCCAAGGAATGCTGCGGCCAGCCCATGAAAAAGCAGTAGGAGCAGTATTATAAAAGCGACAGTCGGTTTACGGCTGTCGCTTTTATGTTTGATTTAACCCTTGACAATCCGGACATTTTATTATACCATTCAAAACTTAAGAATATATAAGGGACGGGAGATGATGGATAAGATCACCAAGGATATGACCATCATGGATGTGGTCAATAAATATCCCCAGAGCATAAAAGTATTTTTCGAACACGGCCTCTTCTGTATTGGCTGCAACGCGGCTTATCGCGAGACTGTGGAACAGGGGGCGGCTGCCCACGGCATAAATGCCGATGAGTTGATTGCCAAGCTGAACCAAGCTCTGCCCGAGGAAGCAGCAAAAAAATGATCCAGGATTTAAAAAGCCCGGTCCCAAAAGGGACCGGGCTTTTTATTTTAATTATTCAGATTTTATCCAAAACCTCTGGCAATTCGACGATGCTTTTTATGACGGGGCAATCAGCTTGATTCTGGCTTTCGGGTGAGATCCAAACCGTTTTTATCCCGGCCGCTTGCGCCCCCAGAATATCGTTCTCCCAACTGTCCCCCACATGAACCGTTTGCCGTTTATCGGCCTGTAGTTCCCGGAGGGACTTTTCAAATATCCCGGCATCGGGTTTGCGGACGATGGTTTCGTCGGAGAACAGGACGCTATCAAAATATTTCAATATATCATGACTTTCAAGGAGTTTTCTCAGCATGAACCCGGGCGTCCTTCCGGTGTTGCAGATCAGTCCCAACTTATAGCCACTGATAGACAGATGAGTCAAGGTCTCCCGTGCGCCCTCGATCAACCGCGGGGGAAATTGCAGGACGGCCCCGGCGTATATCTCCGAAATGGATTGGATCTCGCTTTGTTTCAGGGAGATCAATAAACTTTCGTCTATCAGTCCGACAAAAAGCCGGACCTGGTCGGGAAAAGCCATGTCCCGGGCTTTTCCCCATAATGCCGAGCACTCCTGCCAGGTTTTTTTATGGGCGGCGAATATTCGTTCAATAGCGATAGCGGGATGTTTTTTCGACAGAAAAGTGTGGGTATTCCCTACCCGGTATTTAGTACGCTGGCTGTCCAATTCGGGGGAATCGGCGATCACTGTTTCCCAGAGATCAAAGGTAATAAACTTGAGCATGCTAGGCCAGCCCCTCCAAAACAGAGGAAAGGGCCTTGATCTTGGCGGGGTTCAAGGGGGCGGAGTTGGAGCTAAGATTGAAAAGCAGCAGGGTGATATCCTCAAAATCTGTCCGGCAGACGGAGTTGGCCTGGTATTTTTTTACGGCCTTAAATATCCCTTTTAACCGGTCCTGGCTGTACCTGAAAGCCACGGCCAAAGCCGTGAAACTGGGGTCGTTCTCGGTCAGTTTCATCTCCTCGAAAATAACGGAGATTGGCCGCCCGGAGATGACATCGTTATGAGCGCTGTATTCCAGCTTGACCTGGTTGAAGATGGCATCGTTGGTGACCTCCGGGTTGAGCAAACAGCGATCCCCTATGCTGTAAAACAGCGACTTTATATGGTCGCGGGGCATGCTCAGTTTTTCAGCCAGTTCCGATACCGCCTTCAGGCGCATCTGGCGCAGGGCCCGGCTGGTGCGGTCGAATATCCTGAGCTTGGGTCCGAGCCCGGGTATGGTCTTGATGGCTTGTTCGATCCGGTTGTAGATCTCTTCGTCGTTCCAACTTTCCCGCTTGACCCCAAACAGGGTCTTGCGGTCGACCCAGATATCAATGATCGATATCTCCTGCTGATGTTCCTTGCCGTTCTGGATATTGGTCATGGTGTTGGGCTTGTCCGGCATGGCGGCCGAGAATCCCGGCACCGAGGTCAGCGCAGTGACCACCTCCAGCCCGAAACCCTTGTCATTGCCGGAGGCCACGAGTATGACCTTGAAATGATCCGGGGCGTGGGGGTGGATATAGCCCTGGGGGATCTTGATATCCTTCTCTTCGTCTATCATCAGCGGGACTATCTTGCGGCGGATCAGCTCCACTCCCGGGGTGGGCCCCAGGGTCTCCTTTTGCGAAGGGATCTCCCGAATAGCTTCAGCCAGTTTATCCTGAAGATCCAGGGCTATCGGCTGGTCCTGCTGGTTGGTCATTTCTACATGAAAGACCGACAGTTTGTCGGCGGTAAAGTAGGCATAATCGTCATAACGGTGGTTCTGGGGCACAAGCTCGTTTATCAATCTCATCAAGCGTTCAAGGGTAATGCTCTGTTCCTTGGTGATAACCGTCACTCCGGTAAGGGTCTTGCTGTTGTATTGCACCTGTTGGAAAGAAATTTCCAGCGATGATTGCCCGGCCCGGATATTCTTCTTCATGACATAATTGCTCAGGATCTGGTCGGCAATGGACTCCAGAGTGCGCTGGTTGATGTATGATTCGTGCCGCGACATGAAGAACTTGAGGGCTTCGCCGCTGTCGCCCAGGATCTCCTTCAGGTCATCGGCCGGCAGCTTTCCCCGCAGCAGGTCGGTGACGGTAGTGAAAGCGTAGAGCCTTCTGGCCTCCTGCCGCTGCAGGGTCCGTTTGGCGGCATCCTCGGAGGCGATGATGCTCAGCCTTTCCTGGATCTTGGCCCGGGCGATATCCAGGGCTTTCTGGGTCAGGTGGGGTGACAATTCCACTTCCATCAGCACCACGCCCAGTTTCTCCCGGTTCCTCCGCAGAATAAACCCGTGGGTATAGGCAATGTTCAACCCGGCCTCATGCACCGTTCCCAGGCAGGCATCGGCCAGCCCGGCCCAGTCGGGGGCCAGCACTCCGAACAACAGAGACGGCAGATCGTCAGTGCTCTTTCCCACCGATACTTTCTCGGTTATCACATGGGACATCCCGGGCAGCATATCCTCCTCGCGCAGCAGGCGTATCAGAATCGCCCTCTCTTGGGCGGTCAGCCTTCCGGCATAGGCGGTGCCGCGGGTAATCATCCGGTTAAAACCGGCTATCTGCCTGGGGGTCAGGGACAGATGGGATAGATAGGGGAAAATCTGTGATAATTTCATAAGGTTTAATGATACCATCTTATATTTTAAAGTCAAGAAAAAACGGAAATTAAAAAATCTTCCGGGCTTTGTTGCCGGGACTTTTTTGCTTGATTTTTATACCGTTTTAGTGTATTCTTGCAAGGGATATTAGTTTCGTAATTGAATG
>JAHJLF010000001.1 GCA_018821925.1 Candidatus Edwardsbacteria bacterium | reverse complement strand
TCCCAGGTGACCATCGAATACGTCAACGGCGTGCCCAAGAGGGTGGACACCATCGTGGTCTCCACCCAGCATGACGCCAATGTCTCCGAGGACAAGGTCAAGCGGGATATCATCAAGCATGTCATTAACCGGGTGGTGGACAGCAAGATGATGGACGATCGGACCAAGATCATGGTCAATCCCACCGGCCGGTTCGTGATCGGCGGGCCCCAGGGCGACACCGGACTGACCGGACGAAAGATCATCGTCGACACCTACGGAGGCATCGGACGCCACGGCGGCGGCTGCTTCTCCGGCAAGGATCCCACCAAGGTGGACCGCAGCGCGGCCTACGCCGCCAGGTACATCGCCAAGAATATCGTGGCTGCCGGCCTGGCCGACCGCTGCGAGATCCAGCTGGCCTATGCCATCGGAGTGGCCGAGCCGGTGTCCATCATGGTGGATACCTACGGCACCGGCAAGGTGGAGGACGCCAAACTGACCAAGCTTATCCGGCAGTACTTTGACCTGACCCCCCACGGGATCATCACCATGCTCAAACTGCGCCAGCCCATCTACCGTAAAACCGCCGCCTACGGTCATTTCGGCCGGGAGGAGGAGGGCTTCCCCTGGGAGAAGACCGACGTATCCGACAAACTGAAATCCGCAGCCAAAAAATAATTAGGAGAAATAAATGAATTACGATATCAAGGACATCAAACTGGCAGCCAAGGGCAAGAACCGGATAGAGTGGGCCGACAAATACATGCCGGTGCTGCAGACCATCCGCACCAGATTCGAAAAAGACAAGCCGCTCAAGGGGTACAAGATCTCGGCCTGCCTGCATGTCACCGCCGAGACCGCCAACCTGATGCGCACCCTGAAGGCCGGCGGGGCGGAGCTCCGGCTGTGCGCCTCCAACCCGCTGTCCACCCAGGACGACGTGGCCGCTTCGCTGGTTAAGGATTATGGCATCCAGACCTTCTCGGTGAAGGGCGAGGACAATAAGCTCTATTACAAGCACATCAACCAGGCCCTGGATCAGCGGCCCCATATCACCATGGACGACGGGGCCGACCTGGTCTCCACCCTGCACACCACCCGTAAGGATCTTATCAAAAACATCATCGGCAGCACCGAGGAGACCACCACCGGAGTCATCCGCCTGCGCAGCATGCAGAAGGCCGGGACCCTGGCCTTCCCGGTGATTGCGGTCAACGATTCCCAGACCAAATACATGTTCGACAACCGCTACGGCACCGGGCAGAGCACCCTGGACGGCATCATCCGGGCCACCAATATCCTGCTGGCCGGATCCACCGTGGTGGTGGCCGGCTACGGCTGGTGCGGCCGGGGCCTGGCCATGAGGGCCAGGGGAATGGGCTCCAACGTGATCATCACCGAGATAGATTCGGTCAAGGGGCTGGAGGCTATTATGGACGGCTTCCGGATAATGCCCATGGCCCAAGCGGCCAAGATCGGCGATGTCTTCGTGACAGTTACCGGCAACATCAACGTGGTCCGGCCGGAGCATTTCAAGGACATGAAGGACGGAGCCATCGTCTGCAATTCCGGCCACTTCAATGTTGAGCTGGACATTGACGGCCTTAAAAAAATATCCAAATCGGTCAGGACCACCCGTGAATTCGTGGAGGAGTACACCCTCAAGAATGGGCGGAAGGTCATCATCCTGGGCGAGGGCCGGCTTATAAACCTGGCGGCTGCCGAGGGGCACCCGGCCAGCGTAATGGACATGAGCTTTGCCAACCAGGCCCTGGCGGCGGAGATGCTGGTCAAGAAGGGCAAGGGCATGGATAAAAAGGTCTACGCCCTGCCGGTGGAGCTGGACAATAAGATCGCCCAGATCAAACTGCAGGCCATGGGCACCAAGCTGGATGCCCTGACCGTCGAGCAGAAGAAATACCTGGCCTCCTGGGAGATGGGAACCTAAAACGGGCAGGCCGGAAACCATTTAGACAGGGTTAACGAGATTTAACTTTTTTGGGATCCCTTTTGTTACCATTCAAGCAAAATGCCTGACAGGCCGGAGCCTGTCAGGCATTCCATGAAAAACACGTCGGAGCATATTTAACGACCGATCAACGTAAGCGGTAACCACCAGAAAAATTTTAGTCTGGACCCCCATGACAATTGATTGTCCGGGGGCGGTGGTTATTGCTGGAAAACGATCGGTCTTTTTATTTGGGAGCCCGGTAGAGCAGGAAGGCTCCTATGGCCCCGAATATAATATTGGGCAGCCAGGCTGCCAGGATGGGCGAAAGCGTCGCGTTGTGCCCCAGGGCCCGTCCGGTCTGCAGCAATCCCCAAAAAACAAAGCAGGTCAACAACGATATGGCAAAGCCCGAGGCCGTGCTGCCTTTGCGCGAATTGGACAGCAGGGGAAGGCCGAACAGCAGGATGATGAAATTGGCGAAGGGGAATGATAACTTGAGATACAGGTCCACCACCGATTGTTGAACCTTATTTCCGGACCTCTTTAAACGGTCAATGAACTGGCGCAGTTCAAAGAAACCCATCTCATCGGGCAGCAGTTCGCGTTTGGAAAACGATGCCGGGACCTCCTCATAGCCGGTGAGTTTTAATTGCGGGAGGCTGTCGGAAAGTTCCGTCCCGTCCGGACGGAACTTCCGGATTATGACTTTCTCCAGCAGCCAGGCGTCTCCGGCCCAGGTCCCTCTGGCCGCGTCCACCCGTTGCAATATCCGGTTCTGCTGGTCGACCTGGAATATGGACACCGAATCCATCACCGCTTTTTCCACATTGTATCTTTTAATAAAAAACTGGCGGCCGTCACTGCCGTCGTATAGCAGGTTGAATCTGATCTTGGGCTCCTGGGATATCTGCTTCCTTATCCGGATCCTTTCCAGATTGCCTTTTTTCTGGTTGGTGAACGGGACGATAGTTTCGCTGACAGCCATCACCGCAAGGCTTATCAGCAGGCCCAATATGAACAGGGGGGCGAATATCCGGTAGAGGCTCATCCCGGCGGCTTTCATGGCCACGATCTCGTGGTGGCGGGCCATCTGACTGATAGTGGCCATACTGGCCAGCAGCATGGCCACCGGCAGGGTCAGGATCATTATATACGGTATCTGATAGATGTAAAACAAGGCCACCAGATGATAGGGCGCCCGGTTATCGATGAACATGTCCAGCTTTTCGAAGATATCCACCAGAACGAAGATCAGCACGAAGGCGGTCTGCGAAAAGATCAGCGATTTCAGGAATTCCCGGGAGAGGTATTTATCCAGTATTTTTATCGGCATAACGGTTCTTTTTAAAGCTGAATTCATAATTCTTCCAGAACAGCAGGATCAGGCCGCAGGCTCCCAGCACCATGTTGGCGGCCCACATGGCCAGCACCGGGGAAAGGATCTGCCGGTCGGCCAGCTCCTCGCCGCCGATCAGGGCTATATAATACAGGACAAAGAAACCCAGCGACAGCCCGAAGCTGACCCCCAGGTTGCCCTTGCGGGTGATGATTCCCAGGGGGGCCCCGATCAGGATGAACACCAGGCAGGCCGCCGGGATGGCCATCTTTTTCTGGATCTCCACCTGGTAGCGCCGGATCTCCAATATGCGGTTGTGGACCTCCGAGGACAACTGGCTCAAACGGGGGGGCGGGAGACTGGAGCTGTCGGCCAGCTGGGCCTGCAGGGGCTTCAGTTCCTTCCGGATATTGGCGATCACCTGCTGCATCATGCCCGAGGACATCTCCCGGTCGCTGCGGTAGGTCCGCACCTGATGCTGGATCTGGGGGTCCATCGGCAGATATAAAATATGTTTTTTGAAACTGATCCGGTGGTAGCGGGTCTTGTCCTCGGGGTCCAGCTGGTGGATCTCCCCGTCCATCAGTTCCAGCCTCAGCGAGGCGGCCTGGGGGGTTACCATCAGCCGCCCCTTGGATGCCAGGATGGTCCGGGGCTGGGAGTTTCCCTTCTGTTCGTAGATGGTGACATTGCCCAGCTCCGAGGTCTTGGGATCGATCCGCCGGATCAGGATATTGTAATCGGGGAAATCGGTAATGAAGATGTTCTCCTTGAGCTGCAGGGTGGGCTTGGTCTCGGAGATGTCCATCAGCAGGTTCTTGACCATATGGTTGGTCTCGGGCATCAGGCGATCGTTGAAGAAATACAGCCCGGCGGTCAGGATGATCCCGGCCAGAAAGGGAGCGATGATAAGCCTGATAAAGGGGGTCCCGCTGGATTTTATGGCCGTCAGTTCGTTGTCCTGGGCCAGCCGCCCGTAAGTCATGATCACTGCCACCAGCACCGCCATGGGGATGGTCATGGTCAGCATGTAGGGGAGGCTCAGGAAGAATACCTTGCTGACGATCAGGATCGGCACTTTTTTCTGGATGATCATATTGATAAGCTCGAACAGCCGGTCCATCAGCAGAACGAAGGTCAGCACAGTCAGGGCCAGAAAAAACGGAAGGGCATGGCCCTTTATAAGATACCGGTCGATTATCTTCATAGACATATAATGTTATACGGTATTTGCAGAAAAAGCAAGAATTTTTATTGAAGTTGAAACATAAGCTGTGATAAACTAACCATATGCTCCATAGAAAATCCAAAATATATCCGCTATCTTTGGCTGTCATCCTGGCGGCGTTGGCGCTGACCATCGCCGGGAATGGACAGGCCCAGGAATTCGGGCCATTGGAGGATATCACGGCGGATTACAATGCTGAAAACTTCCGGAAAAACGCCCGGACCAACAGCTACAGCATAGACTACCGGCTGGGGCTGATGATAGAGCAGGAGCTTGTTTCCCAGCAGACCTTCGGGATCAGGTATTACAGCTTGAGCGCCTTTTTGGAGAAATTGCGAATTGAGGGAACGGACAGCGCCTGGTCAAGGAATAATTATGCATTTTTGTCAAAACCGCCCCAGGAGAGGACCGGGGAGGGGCTGATCCCCGATATCCAGATACCCATCCCGGGGCTGGGCAAGGCCTTCGGCTCCGGGGCCCAGATAAAGGTCAGCGGCAACCAGAAGATAACCGCCGGATACGACCGGACCACTTATAACCAGATCGGCCGGGACCTGGATGCCAATGCCACCACCGATGACAACAAGATAAACATCAAGCAGGAGCAACGGGTGAACCTGGAGGGGGTGATCGGCGACCGGGTGCATGTGCTGATAGATTACGATAGCGAGGCCGATCCTGACAAGCGCAGCAAGGTCCGCCTGCGGTATGAAGGCAAGGAGGACGAGATCCTGCAGAGCCTGGAGGCCGGGGACACCGAATTTTCCTTAAGCGGCTCCTCTCTGGTGGGCGGGCTGACCACGGTTCACAAGGGCCTGTTCGGGCTTAAGGGGGTGGCCCGGCTGGGGGGCTTCGAGCTGACGGCCATCGCCAGCAAGGACGAGGGCCAGAGTCAGACCAGCTCCTTCTCCGGCTCGAACGTAGCGTCTTCTGTCACCCATTTGGACAATGAATTCATGCAGTATACGGTATATGAGATCATCCCCGGCGGGTTGGCGGGGGGCGATGCTATTGAGGCCATAAAAGTATTCATCGGGAATGAGTATACTCCGAACACGGCTGCCCCTCATCGCCTAAAAGACAGGAGTTGGAGGGATTTTAAGGGGATCCCCTGGGACACTCTTTACGAGCAGACCAGGATGGATGCCAAGACCGAGATCACCGATTTCATCCTGGACGATCCCATCACCGGGCGGATAATTCTGACCAACGGCATGTATGACCAATCGGTGCTGGGGGTGGCCTATAAGACCAAAAATGGCAGCTATTATCCCAGCAAGCATGATTTCGATAATTCGGATACCCTGATGCTGGTGAAGCCGGCCAACTGCCAGCCCGCCGATACCATTAACGGCTATTGCTGGAACTACGAAAAGCGAAATTATTATTCGTTAAACGGACGGGGCATTGATTTTTCCACCCTGACCATAAAACTGCAATACCGCAAAGAAAATGAATGGTTGGAGAATGATCCTGACAGCCAGAAAACATTCCTGGAGCTTCTGCGCTGGGAGAATGCCGGGGCTCTGTATGATAATTATATAAATCAGGAGGAGGGCTATTTCTTCTTCCCTCAAGATATGCCTTTTCTGGATTCGGCTTTGCCGGATAGCTGCCCTGATATTTACCGGGTGAAGAATTTGACCAATTATTCCGCCAAATACCGCTTTATAATCACCTACAAATCCACAGTGGCAATGTATGCCCTGAATGCCCCGGGGCGCCTGCTGGAGGGAACGGTCAGTGTCACCTTGAACGGATCTCCGGTCTCATCCAGCGAATATACGGTGGACTACGATATGGGCACCGTCACCTTTAACGACCGGGTCAAAAACGAATTACAGAACAGCAACGCCGCCCTTAACATAGAGTATCAATACCTGCCAGCGTTTGCTTTGGGATCCAAGACCCTGGCCGGCCTAAGGGGCATCTACAAATTCGGGGATAGCGGGCAGCTGGGCGGCACCTGGCTGTATCGCAGCGAGCAGACCCCGGATGAAAAGCCCCGGCTGGGCGAGGAGCCCCGCCGGATAATCGTGGCCGGTCTGGACGGAAGCTTCCAGGCCGCCCCCGATTTCCTTACCAGCTGGACCAATGCCCTGCCGCTGGTGGAGACCGAGGCCCCATCCAACTTTAAGCTGACCGGCGAGATCGCCGGCAACTTTCCCAACCCCAATACCAAGGGCCAGGTGTACATTGACGATATGGACGGCAGCAAGGTGTCCGACGAATTCAACCTGAGCCGCTCGGCCTGGGTGCGCTCCAGCGTCCCTCCGACTAAGGCCGATACCAATCTGATCAGGGCCGATACATTACTGGCCAGAACATTTTATTGGTACAACCCCACCACCCAGGTCACCATGAAGGAGATCAATCCCGCAATTACCGATGAGACCCAGAGGAACGAAACCATCAGGACATTGTTCTTGAGGTATGAAGCCGGACATCAGGACACTCTGAACTCCTGGGCCGGGGTTACCCAGCTGTTAAGCAAAACCGGGCTGGACTTAAGCCAGAGCAAACTGCTGAACCTCTGGATAAGGGGCTTAAACGGGAAAGGGATCGTTCACATAGACATTGGCCGGAACATTGACGAGGATCAGGTTTGGTGGACCAAGAAGGGTTTGCATCCTCCAAACGGGAAAGTGGATTGCGAACCGCTGAACCTCAACCGGGAGCCGGTATATACCGATCATACCGACATCGGTATGGATCGGGTAAAGGGGAATGACAGCACTTATTTAGCTTCATCGGGCGACGACGGGACCGATGATTATGTCGTTGACATAAATAAACCGGACTACAGCAAAATAAACGGGACCGAGCGCAACGGTTACTACGACACCGAGGACCTTAAAATGAACGGCCTGGATTCTCTGGATGTGCCCCAGCTGGGTAATAATTATTACAGCTTCCGCTTCGACCTCTCTCAAAGCCAGGCCAACCAATACGGCTGGCACCAGCTGTCGGCCCTGCTGGATACCGTCCAACCGGTGGGCCCACAGCTGGGCTGGAGTTCCATTCAGTATGCCCGGATCTGGGTGGACAGCTGTCCGGCCAGCACCGCTTTTGAGATAGCCATGATAGAGGTCAGCGGCAACCGCTGGCAGGAGGAGGGTGTGTTTTCGAGCGATACCCTCGATGCCGTCGATCCCTCCGAAAAGTTTACCATAGAGGTAAAAAACAACCGGGATAATTCCGATTATACCCTGCCCCCCAATACCGAACAGAAGGACGACCAGGGGAGGGTGGAGTTCGAGCAGAGCCTGTGCTTAAATATCGACAGCCTGCGCTCCGGGCATTATGTCACAGCCGGAAAAATACTGCGGGATAAGGAGAACAATTACACCGGGTATAAAACCCTGAAGATATGGGCCCACAGCAACGACACCACCCATGTTAAGAAATCGTTCGGCCTGCGGCTGATCGGCAATGACCCGAACAGTTACTATCAATACAAGCAAGGGTTGTCTTCCGGCTGGCAGGAAATGATCATGGATGTTCTAACCTTCAGCGACCTGAAAAAGCTGCCGTTCCCGACGGATACCACAAATAAGATAAGGACCAGCGGCAACTATTCCCTGAAAGGGAATCCCAGTCTGATCAGCCTAAACAGTATCGAATTGTGCGTTTTCAATGACGATACCGGCAGGATATTCAGCGATGAGGTCTGGTTCGACGAACTGCGGTTGGACGATGTCCGCCGGGACCGGGGCACCGCCATCACCTCCAGCGTGGCGATCAACTTTGCCGATCTTTTATCGCTCAATGCTTCATACAACAAGACCGGCAGCCACTGGTACGGGGTCAATTCCAGCGGCACTGGGAGCGGGGTTAAGAGTATAAATTACAGCCTGAGCGGCAGTTTCAATGCCCATAAATTGTATCTGGATCGGCTGGGGCTGACCCTTCCCATCGGCTTTAGATACGGCGAATCCCAGCAGTATAGTGAATACGGGGCTGACGATATCAGGCTTACCGAGGAGGAGAGCCGGGCCCAGATGGCCTTCTCCCAGAATGCCGGGTTTGATGTTTCCTTCTCCAAGAAGATGACCCAATGGTGGCTGACCAACCTTACCATCGACCGGATCTCACCCCGGTTCAATTGGAGCCGCAGCGTCTCCGACAGCCGGACGACATCGGACAGCACCACCTCCAGCGGTCTGAGTTTGGGCTACGGCTGGAGCTCCGGAGAAAAAAAATCCTTTAAAACCTGGCCGGGATTGCAATTCTATTATCTGCCCAGCTCTTTCGGCCTAGGTTGGTCCCGCAACCAGGTTAAGAGATGGTATTGGGACAAGCTTACCGGAGTGGAGAACAATAACGGCAGTGGAGATACCCGAAGCGGCCAGGGCGATCTCTCATGGCAGTTGATGAATTCCCTGAGTTACTCCTTCAACACCGCCCGGAATTTGAAGGACCGGTTCTTTCAGGGGGAATGGGCCAGAAAGTTCGACCTGGGGTCCGAGATATCCCGTTCCCAAAAGGTGAACTACAGCACCACTCTTAACTGGCTGAAGGTCATCAAGCCCAGTCTGGCCTTTTCCACCCAATACAACGAGGGCCACAGCCTGGCTGCCAAGCCCAGCATCGTGGACACCTTCCACCTGCTGAACGTCAGCAATTCCAACAGCCTGTCTCTGAACGGCAACCTTGATGTGGGTAAATGGCTGGCCAAAGTAACCGGTTTACGCAACAAGGCCAAGGACGATTCGGCCGAGGTGGGAAGCCCTAGATGGCTGGTGACAAAGATTGATTATCTGTTCAACAAACTGGGAGGGGTGCAGGCTTCCTTCAGCCGCGATAACTCCAGCCAGGCCTCGAACCTGCTGATGAGGCGTCCCGATATGTTATACCAGTTCGGTCTGAAGCAGCAGGTCACGGATATCCCCAGGTATTTCCAGGCCAATACCGACCGCAATACCATCCGCAACACATACTCCCTGGGCACCAGCCTGGATCTGATGAGGCTGTCGCTGAGTCTTTCCCTTCGCCGCAGCGATGATACCATCATCGTGGGTGATGCCCGGAACTCTACCCGCAGCGTCACCTGGCCGGAGCTGAGGGCCACCCTGGCCGGCCTGGAGAGATGGGGCCTGTGGAAAAAGGCCATGACCGGCGCCAGCCTGACATCCTCTTACAGCCGGACGATCGACAAGACCTGGGAGAACCAGAAGCCGCTGGTAAGGATCGCCACCAGGAATAATTTCAGCCCGATACTTTCGATGTCCGCGAGATGGAAGAAAAGCATCAGCACCAACCTTGCCTTTGATTACAGCAGCCAGAAGAACGACGATGTTATCGGCCAGGGGCGGGACACTTACAACCAGACTTTTAAAACCAGCAGTTCCGTTTCGTACTCATTCAGCGCCCCCAAGGGTTTCAAGCTTAACCTGTGGAAGCTGGGCAAAAAGCGCATAAAATTCAACAGCGAGCTCAGCCTGCAATCGCAGTTCAGCTATTCCATCATTGGCGCCAGGAATGAGATCCCGGAAGGGGAGATCTCCGCCCTGCAACAGCTGCTCACCGAGACCGCTTACGAAAAGATAACCGAACTGGGCTACACTTCGCTGGTCCACGAATTTGCCATGTCGCCCAGCGCCAGCTATAATTTCACCCGGAGCATCACCGGGTCGGCCTCAGTTGACTTCAGCTTCACCAGGGACAAGATAGCCAAGAACAATGACCGCACCCGGACGGCCTTCAATGCCTCGGTGGAGATCAAGTTTTAACGCTTGATTGGTGGGAAAGATGTTTGGGTTAACACCGGATGAAAAAAAGGTTATAATTTTTTTTATTGTGGCCTTGGCGCTGGGCAATGCCGTGCTGCTCTACAAGAAAAGACATCCGGTCTCTGCTCCGGAGCTTAAATACGGCGGGCCGGAATTGCCCCAGGTCATCGAACGGCCGGGGTCATTTCCGGCAGGCCCAGAAGCTGCGGCAAAAAATCAATGGCCTGTCAAAAAGATTCCGGCCGAAAAGATAGACCTCAACCGGGCCGGGCCTCGGGACCTGGAGAAACTTCCGGCCATCGGCCCGGCGATGGCCAAGAAAATTATTGATTTCAGGAAGGAATCCGGAGATTTCCGAAAAGTCGAGGACCTTATGAAGGTCAAAGGCATCGGCCATAAAAAATTCAACCGGCTCCGGGAGCATGTATTTGTAGACCATTAAGGGCCATCAAGTTAAAAGACAAATTGCTTGACATTTGCAACTTGCATATGCTATAGTATTTCAAATTGAGGGAGATGCTATGGGTTTGAAATTAGGCGACATGCTGGTGCAGTCCGGCCTGATCAGCAAAGATCAGTTGGACAAGGCCTTGGCCGAGCAAAAAAGCTCCGGAGCCAAGCTGGGCTCCAGCCTGATAAAGCTTGGGTTTATGACCGAAGATGCCATCACTCAATTCCTGGGCAAGCAACTCAACCTTCCTACGGTGAATCTTTCCACCGCCGAACTGGATCCCCTGGTCCTGAAACTTATCCCCCCGGAAATAGCCCAGAAATTCCAGGTGATGCCGATCAAAAAGACCGGGCGGACCCTGTTTCTGGCCATGTCCAATGCCGCCGATGTGTTCATCATGGAGCAAATCTCTTTTCTCACCGGGATGGAGGTCAAACCGGTGGTATGCGCCGAGACCTCGCTGGAGAAGGCTTTGGACAAATATTACGGCAGCACCACCCGGGCCGCGGCCTTGAAATCGGTGGAGCAGGAGATCGCCGCCGAGGACATGGAGCTGGTGGACAAGGATATTGAGGAGGTGGCCAGCCAGGCGGATATCGAATCCACCCCGGTGGTGAAATTAGTCAACAGCATTGTCATCGACGCCATCAAGCGCGGGGCGTCGGACATTCATATAGAGCCCTACGAAAAAATCCTCAGGGTGCGCTACCGCATAGACGGGGTCCTGCAGGAGACCATGTCTCCGCCCCGCCGGATCTCGGCGGCATTGGCCTCGCGCATCAAGGTTCTTTCCAAACTTAATTTAACAGAACGCCGCCTTCCCCAGGACGGTCGCTTTTCCGTTAAATTATCCGATAGGACGGTGGATATGAGAGTTTCCACCATGCCAATAAAATACGGGGAAAAGATCGTCATCCGGATTTTAGAGCAGAGCGGCCTGGGCGGCGACCTGACCCAGCTGGGCATCGAGGGCAAGGCCCTGGACGATTTCCTGAAAGCCCTGGCCCGGCCCACCGGAATGATATTAGTCACCGGGCCCACCGGCTCCGGAAAAACCCGCACTCTTTATTCCGGCATCTCCCGTTTGAACAAGCCCAGCGTCAACATCGTCACCGCTGAAGATCCGGTGGAATACGACATCGTCGGCATTAACCAGGTGAACGTTAGGCCCGAAATCGGCTACACTTTTGCCAAGGCCTTAAAAGCCTTTTTACGACAGGATCCCAATATAGTTCTGGTGGGGGAGATCCGGGACCGGGAGACCGGAGAAATAGCCATGACCGCGGCCATGACCGGACATTTGGTATTGTCTACCCTGCATACCAACGACGCCCCCAGTTCGCTGAACCGCCTGCTGGATATGGAGATCCCGCCGTTCCTGATAGCCGCCACGATAAACCTGATCGAGGCCCAACGCCTGGTCAGGCGGATATGCACAAAATGCAAAGAGCCGGAAAAAATATCGCCGGAGGAGATGCTCAAAATGGGGGTCGATCCCGCCAGCTTCCAGGGAGTGGAGCTGTTCAAGGGCAAGGGCTGCTTAGAGTGCAACAATACCGGCTACAAAGGCCGGGTAGGGGTGTTCGAGATCATGTCGATTGGCCCTGAGATAAGAAGGCTGATAGTATCCCGGGCCTCCACCGATGAGATCAGGGATATGGCGGTCAAGATGGGGATGAAGACCCTGCGGGATGACGCCCTGGATAAGGTCAGAAAAGGCATCACCACCATGGAGGCGGCCATCGTGGAGACAGCCTCGGATTGATAATCACAACATCAAAACTTTAAATAAGACATGACATGGCGTTAAAAGTTGGCGATATGCTCCTCAAGGCCGGAATGATCAGCCCGGAGCAGTTGGAGCAGGCCCTTAAAGAACAGCAGACCTCGGGCCAGAGGCTGGGCTCCCTGCTGGTCAAAATGGGCTTTGTCACCGAGGACGAAGTGGTGGCTTTCTTGAGCAAGCAATTCAATGTCCCCTCGGTCAACCTGAACGATTATAAAATCGACGAGCCCGTTCTCAAATTGATACCGGCTCATATAGCCCAGAAATACGGGCTGGTCCCCCTGTCGCGCCTGGGCCGGAGCGTGACAGTGGCCATGGTCAATCCCAACGACATCCTGGCCATGGAGGACATAAAATTCTCCACCGGTTTTGAGGTCCGCCCGGTGATAGCCTCCGAGGCCGCCATCTGGTCGGCCATCGACAAGCAATACGGGTCGGCCGGGATGCTGGAGGATGTGATGAAGGCCATGGATGAGGCCGATGGCGACGGGGATGCCGGAGATCTGGAGATACTGGAGGAGCAGCAGGAGGAGGGCGGCGATTCCGCCTCGGAGATGGCCGCGGCCATCGAGAGCAGCCCGGCGGCCAAGCTGGTTAACGGCCTGATAGCCGAGGCGGTCAAGCGCAATGCCACCGACATCCACATCGAGCCCTATGAGAAGGAGATCCGGGTCCGGATGTCGGTCTACGGCGTGCTGCACGAAGTGATGTCGCCCCCCCTGCGGATGAAGAGCTCCATCGCGGCCCGGATAAAGATCATCTCCAAATTAAAAATCGAGGAAAAGCGTTTTCCCCAGGACGGCCGTCTGCGGATGAACATCCAGGGAAAGCCGATAGACATCCGGGTATCCATCATCCCCACCGCCTTCGGGGAGAAGGTAGCCCTGCGTATTCTGGACCGCAGCGCGGTGTCATTCGACCTGCCCACCCTGGGGTTCGAGCCGGAGCCGCTGAAGTTCCTGCTGAAGGCGATCCAGACGCCCTTTGGGATCGTGCTGGTCACCGGGCCCACCGGCTCCGGGAAGACCACCACCATGTATGCCTGCCTGGAGTCCATCAACCATCCGGACACCAATATCATGACCGCCGAGGAGCCGGTGGAGTACAGTCTTATGGGGGTCAATCAGGTGGCGGTGCGCGAGGAAGGCGGCACCACTTTTACCGCCGCTCTCAAGGCCTTCTTGAGGCAGGATCCCAACATCATCATGGTGGGAGAGATCCGCGACCGGCAGACGGCCGAGATTGCCATCCGGTCCTCGCTCACCGGCCATCTGGTGCTGTCCACCGTCCATACCAACAGCGCCTCGTTGACCATTACCCGGCTGGTGGACATGGGGGTGGAGCCTTTCATGATCTCCTCTTCGCTGCTGCTGGTGGAATCTCAGCGGCTGGTCCGCAAGATATGCTCCTACTGCAAGGAGCAGTATAAGCCGGAGGAAAAGATGCTGCGTGAATTCCTGGGCAGCAAGGTGGATATAGCCGGATTCACCGCCTTCCGGGGGCGGGGCTGTTCGGAGTGCCGCAATACCGGATATAAGGGCCGGATCGGCCTGGCCGAGATTCTGCCAGTCAGCCCGGCTATCAGGGACCTGATACTGGAACGGGCCCCCACCTTCAAGATCGAGGCCCAGGCCGTGAAAGAAGGGATGGCCACCCTGCGGATGGATGGCATCCTTAAGGTCCGAAACGGGATAACCACCATTGAAGAGGTCATCAAGGAAACCGTGGCCGTCGCAGATTAAAGAAAATTTAATATTTAAAGATAGATTATTTATTTATGCCGCAAAATATTGCCGACATGCTTTTGAAAATGGGGCTCCTGACCAAGTCCCAGTACGACCAGGCAACCCTGGAGCAGAAGAGCAACAACGAGCCGCTGGCTGCCACCATGGTCCGGATGGGGATGGTCACCGAGAATGTGGCCATGCAGTTCATGTCCCGGCAGTTCAATGTCCCGGCCATGGACCTGAGCAATTTCCAGGTGGAGCCGGCGGTGATAAAGCTGATCCGGCCGGACATCGCCAATAAATTCATGGTGATCCCGATAAAACGCCTGGGCCGGGCTCTGACTCTGGCCATGATCGATCCCTCCGATATTTTTGCTCTGGAGGACATCAAATTTCTCACCGGCCTGGATGTCAAGCCGGTGGTGGCCGGCTATTCGGCTGTCAAGAAGCTTCTGGAACAGCACTATCCGCTGGGCAAGGATGTTCAGGTAATCGCATCCGGCGGCCAGATGAGCCAGATTAAGGACGAGGCCATCGAGAGCCTGCCTGAGGACTCGGCCCTGGAGGGGCTGGGGGACGACATCGAGATGGAGATGGTGGATGAAGAGCAGGACGAGGATCTGGCCGACGCCCAGCAGGCCGGCTCCTCCACCCCGGTGGTCAAAATGGTCAACTACATCATGACCGAGGCGGTCCGCCGGGGGGCCTCGGACATCCATGTGGAGCCCTATGAGAAGGTCTTCAGGATCAGATTAAGGCAGGACGGCGTGTTGCAGACCCTGATGGAGCCGCCCATGCGGATGAAGGCCCCGCTGGTCTCCCGTATCAAGATCATGGCCAAGCTGGACGTCACCGAGCGCCGCAAGCCTCAGGACGGCCGGATCGCCATCAAGGTGCTCAACAAGAAGATAGACCTCCGGGTGTCCACCCTGCCGGTATTGTTCGGGGAGAAGGTGGTGATGCGTATCCTGGATGCCGGATCCCTGACGCTGGACCTGGCCAACTTCGGTTTTACCGAGCTGGCCCTGAAGAATTTCATGAAAGCCATCCATGCCCCCTACGGCATAGTCCTGATTACCGGCCCCACCGGTTCGGGAAAGACCACCACCCTGTATTCCGCTCTTTCCCAGCTGAACACGCCGGACAGGCACATCCTGACGGTGGAGGATCCCATCGAATATAACCTGAAAGGGGTCAATCAGGTTCAGGCCGAGCTGGGCATCGGCTTTACCTTTGACATGGCCCTTAGGGCCATGCTGCGGCAGGCTCCCAACATCATCATGCTGGGCGAGATCCGCGACGGTCCCACCGCCGCCGTTGCGGTCAAGGCCGCCCTGACCGGACATCTGGTGCTGTCCACCCTGCATACCAACGATGCCCCGTCGTCGGTCAGCCGTCTGATCGACATGGGGATCGAACCGTTTTTGGTGGCCTCCTCGACCGTGCTGATCCAGGCCCAGCGCCTGGTCCGCCGGATATGCAAGGCTTGCAAGGAGCCATTCCAGATCAATCCCCAGTCCCTGATCGACATGGGGTTCAACGCCGAGGAGGTGGCCGGGGTTACCATTACAAGGGCAAGGGCTGCCCCATCTGCAACAATACCGGATACAAGGGCCGGGTGGGTCTCTACGAGGTGATGCCCATCTCTCCCGAAATCAGGGACCAGATACTGAACCGGGAGGCGGTGACCTCTATTAGGACCAAGGCGGTGGAGCAGGGCATGCTGACCCTGCGGATGGACGCCTGGGGCAAGGTCAAGCAGGGCCTGACCACGGTGGAGGAGATGTTCCGCGAGACCGCCGAGGGATAGGTTAAAGATCAAAAATCAAAAACTTGTCCTGAGATTAGCAAAATTGTTTTGCTTTCGAATGGATCAAAAATAAAAGATCAAAAACATAAAACCTTAAGGAATTGATTCCAAATTTCCAAATATTAATGGGGGCAACAAATAGATTGCACGGATTTTCTCTGATTACACCGATTTCCAACCGTGTAATCACCGTTAATCAATGTAATCAAAGCAATAATTAGGGTCGCTACACATTTGGATTGTTTGAAAGTGGCAAGAGAATGCAACAAATATACTGACTGGGTTAACAACAAAGTTTTTCTCTCTCTCGGCGGTAAAATGAATATAAAATAAGGATGGGCAAAGCATGTTGACTCTTACCCAACTCTTAGAGGAGATGATCCAGAAGAAGGGGACCGACCTGCACCTGACGGTGGGCATCCCTCCGGTGATCCGGGTGGACGGCGAACTTACGCAGACCTCCCACGAGCCGCTCACTCCCCAGATGACCGAACAGCTGGCTTATAGCATCCTGAAGGACACCCAGAAGAAACGTTTTGAGACCGAGCGGGAACTGGACCTGTCCATCGGCATTCAGGGGCTCTCCCGCTTCCGGGGCAACATCTTCCTGCAGAGGGGCTGCGTGGCCATGGCCATGCGGGTGATCCCCTGGGAGATCCGCTCCTTCCAGGCCCTGGGCCTGCCGCCCATCTGCGCTGCCCTGGCCGACAAACCCAAGGGGCTGGTGCTGGTCACCGGGCCCACCGGCTCGGGCAAATCCACCACCCTGGCCACCATGATCGACAAGATTAACAGCGAACGGAGGGGGCACATCATCACCGTCGAGGACCCCATCGAGTACATCCATCATCATAAAAAATGCATCATCAACCAGCGGGAGCTGGAGTCGGACACCAAGAGTTTCAAGAACGCCCTGAAATACGCCCTGAGACAGGATCCCGACGTGGTGCTGGTGGGCGAGATGCGGGACCTGGAGACCGTCGAGTCGGCCCTGCACATCTCCGAGACCGGCCATCTGACCCTGGCCACCCTGCACACCAATTCGGCCGCCGAATCCATCCACCGAATAGTAGACGTCTTTCCGCCCTACCAGCAGTCCCAGGTACGGGCCCAGCTGGCTTTCGTGCTGGAGGGGGTGATTACCCAGCAGCTGATCCCCATGATGCGGGGCGGCCGGGCCCTGTGCCTGGAGATCATGGTCTGCACCCCGGCCATCAAAGCCCTGATCCGCGACGACAAGGTCCACCAGATATATTCTTCGATGCAGGCCGGGCAGAAATACGGCATGCAGACCATGAACCAGTCGCTGATGAACCTGTTTCTGGAGAAGAAGATCTCCCTGGACACCGCCTTCGACTATACATCCAATGTGGAGGAACTGGACCAGATGATCAAGAAACGCCAGGCCGTAGTGTGATAAACCTAATACTATAATTCCTTTATTGAGAAAAATTAATATTTACAAGGAGCAATAAAGATGCCACTATATCTCTGGAAAGGGCGCGATTCCAAAGCCGGTTTGGTCTCCGGAGAGCTGACTGCCGAAAGCGAAGGCGCAGTCATCGAGGCGTTGCGCAAGAAAAATATAATAGTGTCCTCGGTGCGGGTCAAGCCCAAGGAACTCAAACTCAGTTTTCTGCAGCCCAAGGTAAGCAACAAGGACCTGTCGATCTTCACCAGGCAGTTTGCCACCATGATCAACGCCGGCCTGCCGCTGGTTTCCTGCCTGGAGATCCAGTCCCAGCAGCAAGAGAACCCCACCTTCAAGAAGGTGCTGGAGACCATCAAGGCCGATGTGGAGGGCGGCTCCACTCTGGCCGAGGCTTTAAATCGTCAGAAACACGTGTTCAGCGAACTGTATATCAATATGGCGGCGGCCGGCGAGGCCGGCGGTATCCTGGACAACATCCTGATGCGCCTGGCGATCTACCTGGAGAAGGCCGAGGCCCTGGTGTCCAAGGTCAAAAGGGCCATGATCATGCCGGTGATCCTGACCTCCGTGGCGGTGGGAGCCGCGGCGGTACTGCTGATCTTCGTGATCCCCATCTTTGAAAAGATGTTCGCCGAGATGGGCGCCAGGCTGCCGGCCCCCACCCTGTTCGTGGTGGCGCTGTCCAAGTTCCTGCAGAAATACATCGTTCTCATTATAATCGTGGTAACTGCCGCCATCATTACCCTTCAGAGGTGGTACAAGACCGACAAGGGGCAGTTGTATCTGGACACCCTGATGCTTAAAATACCCATCCTGGGCGGTCTCCAGCAGAAATCGGCCGTGGCCCGTTTCGCCCGTACCTTGGGTACTCTTTTAGCCAGCGGCGTGGCCATTCTGGACGCCCTGGAGATCACCGCCAAGACCGCCGGCAACCGGGTGGTGCAGGACGCCATCATGTCGGCCCGCAAGTCCATCGGCGGCGGCGAGACCATTTCGGCCCCCTTGAAGACCATGAAGATATTCCCGCCCATGGTGGTGCAGATGATCGCGGTGGGCGAGGCCACCGGCGGCCTGGACGAGATGCTCAACAAAATCGCCGACTTCTACGACGAGGAGGTGGACGGGGCGGTGGAGGGCCTGACCGCGGCCATGGAGCCGATAATAATGGTGGTGCTGGGCCTGGGCATCGGCGGCATGGTGGTCGCCATGTACCTGCCTATCTTCAGCATGACCTCGGCCCTGATGGGCGGCAACTAATTTTTGCCGCTTGAAATATCATGGAATCAACATTCCTGAAGGATAATCCGATGGTGCTGTGGGGCCGGGTAATAATAGTGGCATTGATGACGGGAAGCGCTTTGGTGTTGAATACACTGGGGGCGCTTCCCCTTTCTTTTTTGGTGATCATCTCCCTGACGGTATTCTTCCTGCTGTTCACCATCCTGGGCAGGTATCTTAACCATAAAAGGCCGAGCCAGTGGTGGGACTACCTGCAAATGGTGCTGGACGTCGGCTGGATAGCCGTCTTCATCCAGCGGACCGGCGGGGCGGAGAACCCCTTCACTCTTCTGTTCTTCATAGCCATTATGGCTGCTGCCAATGTCCGTTTTGCCAAGGGGGCAATTTTTACCGCCACCTTAACCAGCCTGACACTGGCTTTTTTGATCTATCTCGATTACCACAGCCTGAGGACCGGCCTGCTGCTAGGCCGGGACCAGGATTTTGTGACCGCCTTTACTACCGAATTTGTTTTCCGGGGATACCTCTATGCCATCTGCTTCTATCTGGTGGCGGCCTTCTCCGGTTATCTGGCCGAAAGGCTGAGGTTGAAAGGCCGGCAGCTGGAGGACACCACCCGGGCCCTGGAGGAATTCAAGCTCTCCACCGGCGATATCCTGGAGAAGATGGGCAGCGGCCTGCTTACCATTAATGAAAAAGGACAGATCGTATACTGCAACCTCGCCGGCCTGCAAATACTGGGGCTGGGAAAAAATGATATCATCGGCCGCAATGTTTCCCAGATAGCCGTCGAGGGCCTGGAATCTTTGGGGAGCGTATTAAACCCGGAGAATGCCCTGACGGAAAACCGCTCCCAGCGGATGGAGATTAAGATATCGCGGGGCCGGGAGGAGGGCATTCCGGTGGGGGTCAGCACCACCTCGGTTTATGGCAGCCAGGGAAAACTGGAGGGGATCATCGCCATCTTTCAGGATCTGAGCACGGTCAAATCGCTGGAGAACCGGCTGATCGAGATGGAACAGTTGGAGACCTCCAAGGAACTGACCAAATCGCTGCTGAAACTGCTGCACCCCTATCTTTCCGAGATAAACGCCACCATCTCCGAACTGATGAGGGAAAATGAAGTGGACCCGGTTGTCATCGCCAAGATATCCCAGGTAAGGCAGAAGACCGAGTACATCCGCAAGACCATCGATGACTTTGCCAGGTTTGCTCATATCGAGATCCCCGGGGCCAGTAAGACCGAACAGACCGGCCGGGAATACGACAGCCGGATAATAGGCCGGTCGCCGAACTTCGTCGAGGTCATGAATATGGTCCAGCAGGTGGCCCCCACCGACAGCACGGTGCTGGTCAGCGGGGAGTCCGGCACCGGCAAGGAACTGCTGGCCCGGGAGCTTCACCGCCTGAGCGGCCGGGGTAAGGGACCATTCGTCAGCATCAACTGCGCTGCTTTGCCGGAGGCCCTGCTGGAATCGGAACTGTTCGGCCACGTCAAGGGATCGTTCACTGGGGCGATGCGCGACAAGGACGGCCTGTTCAGGGTGGCTTCCGGCGGCACTTTTTTCCTGGACGAGGTATCCGAGACTTCCCCGGCCATCCAGGTGAAGCTGCTGCGGGTCCTGCAGGAACGGGAGATCGTGCCGGTGGGCGGCACCCGTCCCATCAAGGTGGATGTCAGGGTGATCTCGGCCACCAACTGCGACCTGGCAAAGGCGGTGGAAAATAATAAGTTCAGGATGGACCTGTTCTACCGGCTCAACGTCATTCAGATAACCATCCCGCCGCTGAGGGACAGAAAGGACGACGTGCTGCTGCTGGCCGATGAGATCATTGACAATTACTGCCGGAAGCAGAACCTTCCGGTAAAACTGCTGTCAGCCGCAACCAGGGATGCTTTGATGCAATACAATTGGCCCGGCAATGTCAGGGAATTGGAGAATGTCCTGGAGCGGGCCATCATCCTGGAGCCCGGGCCGGTGATCGAAAAAAACAGCCTGCCGGATGAGGTGTTGAATCCATGGCCCGAAAGTAAAAAGGCGCCGTTGCCTGAAGCGACTGATATAGGCAATTTGAAGGATAAGGAGAAGCAGACCATTCTCAGGGTATTGGCCGAATGCAATAATAATAAATCCCTGGCGGCAAAAAAGCTGGGCATACATTACGCCACGCTGTACCGTAAATTGAAAAGTTATAATATTACGGATGAATAAAAGCAGGGTAGTCAGTATGGCAATAACAGTCATTGCGAGGTTGGCTGTATTTGATACTTATGAAGCAATCTATTCGTTCTCATTGTCATTCCCTCGAAAGAGGGAATCCAGAACTTAATAGGACGCTGATTTTCGCAGATTTAACGGATCTGTTTTAACCGCAAAGACCAATCTGGCAAGCAGGACGCTATTCTCAAGGGTGACAGAACGCAGGTCATTGCGATGTTGGCTGTATCTGGTGCTTATGAAGCAATCTAAATAAAATGGATTGCTTCGTTTGTTTATCATGCTTGAATACCTCGCGATGACTGTGCGCCAAAATTCAGCGAACGCGATCAAGGCCAGCTTGGGCCCGCCTCCCGACTTTAGGCATGGCAATTGCTTATATTACCAGCATAACAATTAGCAAGGAAATGATATGGCTCAAAACCGAGGAATAAAATCCTGGCAGAAAGGATTCACCCTGATAGAGCTGATGATCGTGGTGGTCATCATCGGCATTCTGGCGGCCGTTGCGATCCCCAATTTTTTGAGCATGAAGACCAGGGCCCAGGAGGCCTCATGCAAAGCAAACATGCACACCATGCAATTAGTGGTGGAGGGCTTCGCGGCCGCGGCCGACGGTTGGTACCCGGACAACCTGGAAATCAGGATCTCGGCAGTATTCCCCGGGGGGACTGACCAGTCCATTGCCGAGGGAGTCAGGGTGCCGCCATTCCCGGCGGCGGCGCTGATAAACCCCCATGCCGGGTTTGCCAACCCGTTCCAAGTTGGAGCCTTTTCCCTGGATAACCTTCCCGGCGGCCCGCCGGCCGCAGCCAACAGCGGGGTGGTGTATTATAGCAGTTACGATGGTGGCGGCAACTTGAACAATGGCACCAGTCCGGGGGCAAAAGGATATGCGATATGCGGATTTGGCAAAACAGCGCCTTTGTCAAATGTCATATTGGGCGGAAGCGCTAATTAAATGTAAATGACTATCCCATTGATTCAGGAAAATAACTGTCGGGATCAAGATAAAACCTTACTTGCCAATTGAATACAAATGGTTCGTGTCACACCCGTGAAGACGGGTGTCCAGGGCTGGATTCCCGCTGGAGTTTATCCCGCACTACGATGCGGGACGGGCCTGACTCACCCTTTTGTTTTGCAGTCAAAAACGCTGAATATTTTCAACTTTGTCAGGATGAAACTTCCTGAGCTAACAGGATAAGCATTTAAATGTTTTTGCGATAGTATTGCATTCTGCGATAATATATGGCATGATTCATTAAATATAAATAACAGGGGTACTCTTTAACTCTTTCATTAATAACAATATAGAAATTTGGCATAGAAATTGTAGGTATATTATATCAGTATAGAATCCAAAACCAACCAACCAGTAACATAAAAGGAGAACAAATGAACAACAAAGGCTTTACCCTGATCGAGTTGATGATCGTGGTGGTCATCATCGGCATCCTGGCGGCCATCGCCATCCCGAACTTCATGAGCATGCAGGACCGGGCCAAGGAAGGTTCCGTCAAGGCCAACATGCATACCATCCAGCTGGCCGTCGAGGACTTCTCCACCCAGACCGAGGGACTGTATCCCCAGGACTTCCTCCAAACAGTGGCTGCCACCAACCCTAACGTCCCGGCCAACTTAGTGATGGTGGCCGGCGTGGCCGGAGCCACAGTCGCCCTGCCCGGCAATCTGCTGCCCAATAACCTGCGGAACCCGGTTGACAAGACCATAGGTTGGGCTTTTGCCTCGGGCCCCGCCGCCATCGCCGTCCCACCGGTGCCCCCGGTGACGATTGTCCCGGCTGCTGCTGCACCTTTGGACCAGGGAAGCGTTGATTACTCCTCGGCCGACAATACCGGCGCTGCTGCCGCCCTTGGCAACGCCACCATGTATGTCATTTTCGGCTGCGGCGTCAAGACCACCCTGCCCAATCCGGTCCAGTCCGGTCAGTAAATCACGGGCTTTATAAAAAGACGGGTGTTCGCACCCGTCTTTTTTAATCCGGTTTCATGACAAAACGGCCCGGGCGGGGTATAATAATGCAATGCTCAATAAAGTCATCGCGAATTAGGCATTCATAACACCACTATCATGGATTGCTTCGCCAGCCAGTCAACAAAGGCTTCTCGCAATGACGCGGGTTTTGTCATGTCATCGCGAATTGGGCATTCATAACACCACTATCATGGATTGCTTCGCCAGCCAGTCAACAAATGCTTCTCGCAATGACGCGGGTTTTGTCATGTCATCGCGAATTAGGCATTCATAATACAAATGAAGCGATCCACTACCAACATGGATTGCTTCGCCAGCCAGTCAACAAATGCTTCTCGCAATGACGCGGGTACTCTGTCATCAACGGTGAGCGTAAAAAGATAAATTAAATAACAACCGATAAATTATTCCTATGGAAAACATTCTGGAAATAGACCGCCTTACCAAGCGCTTTACCGACTGGGAGCATTTCTCCCCCAAGTCCAAGACCATTTTGGATCGGATATCCCTGGAGGTAAAGCCCGGCGAGATCTTCGGATTTCTGGGCCCCAACGGGGCCGGAAAGACCACCACCATCAAGGCCCTGATGGGCATCATCCGGCCCAGCTCCGGCACCGCCCGGATAATGGGGCACGACATCCTGGAGAAATCTCAGGAGGTGAAGAAGCGGATCGGCTTTCTGCCGGAGAACCCGTACTTTTACGATTATCTGACGGTTGGCGAGTTCATCCGGTTCTGCGCCGCGCTGTTCGGCATCACCGGCAAAAAGGCCAAAGCCAAGACCGATGAACTGCTGGAGCTGGTGGGGATGACCCGGGCGGCCGGCCTGCCCCTGCGCAAGTGCTCCAAGGGCATGCTGCAGAGGACCGGCATCGCCCAGTCACTGGTCAACGATCCGGAGTTTTTGGTTTGGGACGAGCCGGTCTCCGGCCTGGACCCGCTGGGCCGCAAGGAGGTCAAGGACCTGATGCTGGAGCTGAAGAAACAGGGCAAGACCATCTTCTTCAGCTCGCACATCCTGCCCGATGCCGAGGCCCTGTGCGACCGGGTGGGGATCATCGTGGGCGGACGGATGCACCGGGTGGGCACCCTGCCCGAGCTGCTAAAGGATTCGGTCAGCTGGGTGGAGGTGGTGGCCCAGAACCTGCCGGAGGGCTTTGCCCTTAATGATGCCAAGGTCGAGAAAGTGGCCGGGCAGCTGATAATCCGGCTGGAGGGGCCTGATGCCCTTGACCCGGCATTGAAGAAAATAATGCAAGCCGGCGGTTCCATAGTGTCGGTTTCTCCCCAGCGGGAGAATTTGGAGAGCTATTTCACCCGGCAGGTGCGCACTGCAAAGGAGGCCGGACAATGAGAAGGATCCTTACCATAGCCGTCAACACCTTCCGGGAATCGGTCCGGGACCGGATACTGTACGGGCTTATCGTATTTGCCCTGATAGTCCTTCCCGGCTCCCGGCTGGTGATCTCTTTGTCGGTGGGGCAGGAGATCCGGATCTTAAAGGATTTTGGTTTCGGCGCCATCGCCTTGTTCGGCCTGCTGATTGCGGTGGTTAGCGGGACTGCCATGTTGTTCAAGGAGATGGACAAGCGGACCATCTACGTGCTGGTGGCCAAGCCGGTTAAGAGATGGGAACTGCTGGTGGGGAAATATTTCGGGTTGATGGCCACGCTTCTTCTGGCCTTCCTGATAATGGGCGCCACGTTGGTATTGACCCTGGCGTTGATGGGCGGCAAGCCGGACGGGCTTTTCTTTTTGACCATAGCCGGCCTGTTCGGACAGTTGACAGTGATCACGGCGGTGGCCATGCTTTTCTCCACCCTGGCCTCCCCGGCCTTAAGCGCCGTCTTCACCTTTTGTGTCTACATCGCCGGGACATCGGCCGACCAGCTGAGGCTCTTTGCCGACCGGATGCCGGGAGATCTGCTTAAAATCGCCGCCAAAGCCGTCTCCTACGTCATTCCCAATCTGCAGAATTTCAATTTCCGGACGGAATCCATATACAACCTTCCAGTGGATCATGCCAAGCTCTGGCTGATGCTGGCCTATGCGGTATTTTACGTCGCGTTTACCTTGACCGTGGCTTCCATTATACTGGAACGCAAAGACCTGAAATGAAATACCGGGCAAGAAATATTATCATTACCCTGCTGTGCCTGGCAGTGCTGGCGGTGGGTTTCATCGCGGTTCAGCTCAGTTTTGACCAAAGGTACTTGAGCAGCGAAAAATCCGTCCGGGAACTGCTGTATTTCCCCTCGCCCAAAATAGTCAAACTGCTGTCGGCCGGCAACGAGCTGATGATGGCCGACTACCTGTGGCTGAGGATGATCCAGTATTACGCCTTCCATATGCGTTCGGACCAGAACTACGAATACCTGTATCCCATCACCGACAACCTGACCGACCTGGACCCCAAGTTTTTATATCCGTATACCTTCGGCTCGCTGCTGCTGGCCCATGACGCCGGGGACACCATCAATCCCCTGAAACTGCTGGACAAGGCCAAGCGCAACAACCCGGACCGGTGGGAATTCCCGTACATGAAGGGCTTCATCCTGTATATCTTCCTTAAACGCGGCGATGAGGCCGTTGATGAGTTCGTCCAGGCCTCCAGGCTCCCAAATGCCTGGGCAGGGGCATTGCGCTATGCCGCTTTCATATCAAAAAAACAGGGCCACCTGCAGACCTCCAAAATGATGTGGCAGCAGCTTTACGATACCAGCCCCACCCAAAAAGAGAAAGATATCGCCCAGACCTATCTTGACAAGATCCGGCTGGAGGAGGAGATGGACCGCCTCCAGTTGCTGGCGGAAAAATACCGTCGGCAGGCGGGCCGCTGGCCGGAAAACCTGGAGGAGCTGATCTCGGCGGGCTTGACCGGCCCCATCACATTGGACACATTCGGCGGAAAATACTATTGGGACCGGGAGAAAAGCAGGGTGAGGAACACCACCCGGGACGAACATTTAAGAAAATTCGGCAAATAGATCAGTCGAATTGATTTTTATAGGGGCTGTAACAGCCCCTATTTTGTTAAATCTTTGATTGACTTAAATTGTTTAATGGTATATTATTATATTTCGTTTTACTGAGCGGGAACTATCCGCAGATTTCACAGATTATCGCAGATTAATACTTAATTATGTTCCTTCCGAGTGGAGAACCAACCCGCAGATGAATACAGATTTTACTAAAAATATTGTTGCAGATAAGAGAGACCCAGAGACCTATGCAATAATCGGTGCCGCAATGAATGTTCACAAAGAACTGGGGCACGGGTTTTTAGAACCGGTTTATCAGGAGGCCTTAGCAATCGAATTGAAAAAACTTGATATACCATATCAAAGAGAAAGCAACCTGCCTGTATTTTACCAAGGTCAACAATTAAATGTATCGTATCGGGCTGATTTTATTTGCTTTGGCACTATAATTCTAGAATTATTACTTCGGCAAGTGAATAGCGCAATGTGTCATTCCTGCGAAGGCAGGAATCCAGGCATGGATGCCCGTTTTCACGAGCATGACAACAAGAACGTTCAAAAAAAGGGTAAGGTTATTCACCTATTTAATTGCCGGAGTAATAAAGGCACTGTCCAATATGAGCGGCACCGAAGAAGCACAGGTAATAAATTATCTAAAAGCTACCGGACTTAAGAAAGCTTTATTGCTTAATTTCGGTAAAACAAGTTTAGACTATAAACGTTTTGTCTTAAGTTAGTGAATCTGTGGCAATCTGTGTAAATCTGCGGATAAATATTAAAGGAAAGACATGAACTGGAAGATATTCGGGATGGCATTCCTGACACTGTTCCTGGCCGAGCTGGGCGACAAGACCCAATTGGCCGTCATCACCATGAGCGCCGAGTCCAAGAGCTGGGTGTCGGTATTTTTGGGCGGCAGTCTGGCGCTGATCTGCGTGACCCTGATCGGGGCGCTGTTCGGGCAGGCCATCATCAAGGTGGTCCCGCAGAATATCCTGCATTACATCGCCGGGGGGATGTTTATCGTTATGGGCGTCCTGGTAATAATGGGGAAACTATAAACCCGGTGTCATGCCTGCGAAGGCAGGCATCCATGGATCATCGTCGGTGTTTTTCTGGATTCCAGCCTTCGCTGGAATGACAACAAGGCCGGGGAATAACAGTCATTTACTATTTTGAAAGGATAGAGGATGAAATTTGCAGCCAAGATGGAGAAGCTCAAAGTCGAGACCGCCTTTGAGATGATGGCCAAGGCCAAGAAACTGGAGGCCGGGGGTAAAAAGATCATCCACCTGGAGATCGGCGAGCCGGATTTCGACACCCCTAAAAATATCAAAGAAGCCGCCAAGAAGGCCCTGGACGACGGCAAGACCCACTACGGGCCGTCGGCCGGCCTGCCGGAGCACCGCAAGGCCATCGCCGAATATTATTCTAAACAGATCGGCGTCCCATACGGGCCGGAGCATGTGGTGGTGACCCCCGGCGCCAAACCCATCATGTCCTTCGCCATCACCGCTCTGCTGGAGGAAGGCGACGAGTGCTTAGTGCCGGATCCCGGATTTCCCATCTATCAGTCCATGGTCAAGTTCAACGGCGGGGTGCCGGTGCCGCTTCCTCTTCGGGAGGAGAACGATTTTCGGCTGGACGTCAAGGAGCTGAAATCCAAGATTACCAAGAAGACCAAGCTGATCATCCTGAACTCGCCCCACAACCCCACTGGCGGGATATTGACCAAGGACGATCTGAAGGCGGTGGCCGACATCTCGGTCAATAGCGACATCCCGGTGCTGTCCGACGAGATCTACGACCGGATGATCTACGAGGGCAAGTTCGAGAGCATCGCCCAGTTCGACGGCATGAAGGAGCGGACCATCATCCTCAACGGCTATTCCAAGACCTATGCCATGACCGGCTGGCGGGTGGGCTACGGCCTGATGCCGGTGGAATTGGTGGAGCATATGGCCCAGCTGATGACCAACATCAACTCCTGCACCGCCACCTTCAGCCAGATCGCCTGCATCGAGGCCTTAAAGGGCCCGCAGGATGAGGTGGATGCCATGCTGGCCGAGCTCAAAAAGCGGCGGGATTTTATCGTCAATGGCATCAATAAGATACCGGGCCTTTCCTGCCGGATGCCGGCCGGGGCCTTTTATGCCTTCGCCAATATCAAAAAAACAGGGATGACCTCCAAGCAGATGACCGAGTTCCTGCTGACGGAGGCCGGGGTCTGCGCCCTGGGCGGCTCCAACTTCGGGGCGGCCGGGGAGGGGTATATCCGCTTTTCCTACGCCAACTCCATCGAGAATATCGGGCAGGCTCTGGAGCAGATAGCCAAGGCCCTGGCGTCAAGAAAATAGAAAATCAGGCACCACAAATGGAAACCAACTACCTGACCTGGTTCAAGGACCTGTACCAGGACATCTGCCACCGGGATGATATCTTCTCCCTGCTGTCCAGCAATGTCAGCGAGCCGAAGCGTTTCCCTTTTAAAAATATATTGATAATTGGCCATAAGTTTGATATCATTAAGCTGTAGTCATTGGTTTTAATTATTAGATATTGGTATTTCTTGGTGTGTGGCTGTAGTTTCCCGCCTTAGCCAGATAAGTAAGGTCAGAGCGGGACAAGACGCGGGGAGTTGGGCACAACACGAAGCAGATAAGTGGGGCTGTAGCTCAGTTTGGTAGAGCGGCGCGTTCGCATCGCGTAGGTAGTGGGTTCGAATCCCATCAGCTCCACCATATTTAAAGTGAGAACCCAGGGCTAACGAAGTTAGCAGGGTTCTCCGCCGGCAGAGGCGCTATGGAGTTGGGCGGCGGCGGATGCGCCGCAGGCGCAGAATCCCATCAGCTCCACCATATTTAAAGTGAGAACCCAGGGCTAACGAAGTTAGCAGGGTTCTCCGCCTGATGCCTGGCAAGTAAGCGAAGCAGCGGCAGATCCGCCGCCGCCTGACATCAAAGCCGGGCGACCGGCGGAGAATCCCACAGCATCATTCTTTCTTGCTTGGCAGCAGTCCGCCGCCCTGTCCGCCGAAGCCCCCATTGAGGGACGAAGGAGGAAGGCGGTTCAGCTCCACCATTTTGCCAACGATTCAACGTATAAAAGGTGTATCTGTTTGCATCCATGGTCATCGGTCTGCATCAACAAAAATAATATAAGGAGTTTGATATGGCAAAGCGGGTTTTCAATTTTTCGGCCGGTCCGGGGATGCTGCCCGAGGCGGTGTTAAAAAAAGCTGCGGAAGAGATGCTTGACTACCAGGGTTCGGGAATGTCGGTGATGGAGATGAGCCATCGCTCCAAGGTCTACCAGTCCATCATAGACGGGACTGAGAAATCTTTAAGAGAACTGATGAATATCCCAGCCAATTACAAGGTGCTGTTCCTGCAGGGCGGGGCCTCCACCCAGTTTGCCATGATTCCCTTGAACCTGATGAAGAAATCCAACAAGGCCGACTACGTCAACACCGGGGAATGGGCTTCCAAGGCCATCAAGGAAGCCCAGCGCTACGGCGACATCAAGGTGGTGGCCACATCCGAGCCGGAGGTGTTCAACCATCTGCCCGAGATAGACCCCAAGGAATTGCGGCCGGATGCGGATTATGTCCACATGACCACCAACAATACAATCTTCGGCACCTCCTGGAAGAAATACCCCGATACCAAGGGCGTTCCGCTGGTTGTGGACATGTCCTCGGATATTTTGTCCAAGGTAATTGATGTCAAGCAATTCGCGCTGATCTATGCCGGGGCCCAGAAGAACATGGGTCCGGCCGGCGTGACGGTGGTGATCATCAGGGACGATATGGTGGATTTCTCCAAGCCCGAGACACCCACCATGCTGAAGTACAAGACTCACGTGGACAGCGGCTCGATGTTCAACACCCCGCCCTGCTACGGCATCTATATCATCAAGCTGGTGTGCGAGTATCTACTGGGCCTGGGCGGCGTGCCGGCCATGCAGAAGATCAACGAGAAGAAGGCGGCTCTGCTCTATGATGTGCTGGACAGTTCCAAGATTTTCAAGTGCCATGTCCAGAAGAAAGAAGACCGCTCCCTGATGAACATTCCCTTCCGCACCGCCTCCGAGGACCTGGACAAGAAGTTCCTGAAAGAGGCGGCCGAAGAGGGCCTGACCACCCTGAGCGGCCACCGCAAGACCGGCGGGATGCGGGCCAGCATCTACAACGCCATGCCTTTGGAGGGTGTGGAGAAGCTGGTGGAGTTCATCAAGAAGTTCGAGAAGGCAAATTCATAAATCAAATACGGAAATATCATCCTGTCCGGCAGCGCCATCACAGCCAAGCAGATAATTGTGCGGTAAGATAATAAAGATTTCACTTATGGATTATAACAGACCGATGGATATTATTATGCCAAGGGCCACATTTATAATGCTTTTAAGGGACTTGGCTGTAAAGACAGCGAAATGGGTGTCGGTGTGGCAGCCCTTGAAGAGGATGCAATGAAATAGCCAAACCCCTTTCCTCGGACAGACTATGTCTGGGAGGGAAGGGGTTTTATAATGGCAAATTTTGGATAATCTGTTCGTTTGAAATATTGCTTCCAATCGTTGCTTCTTGTCGCCCTGAAACGGATCGTAAACTTTCCTATCAAAGGATTTTGATCTTCATAATTAATATAAGAGGTAAGAGCTATGAAACCCCAAGGAATCTCTCGTTACATTAATGCCGCAAAGCGATCAAACAAATGGCACCAGCAAAATATTCGGCAGATAAAAAAATGCCGTTTTGACACAATTGCGGTACATGGCATTTATTCCATGCAGGAGGCCCTTGATTTTAACCAAGGTTCTATCATAGAACCATTATATATGTCAACTTCCCAGGCCTTTCGTGATTCCGATGAAATGGAAGCTGCCCTGTCTTATCAGATACCCACCTGGTGCTATTCCCGAATAGCCAACCCTACGGTTTATTACCTGGAAGGCGTGCTGGCGTTATTGGAATCATATGGAACGAACATAGATGCCTCCTGCTGCGCCACTTCATCCGGAATGGCGGCCATTCAAAGTGCGGTAGAACCGTTTCTGGTGGAAAACAAGAAAAAACCCAACCAACCCATCAACTTCGTCGCCACCTGCCAGGTTTATGGAGGCACCTACCAGCTTTTCTCCGTTCGCAAGGATGTAGAACGAAATATCGAATGGCGTAAAGTTGTCAACTCAAACAATATTAAGGAATGGGAATCTCAAATTGATGAGAACACCCGTTTCCTGTTCGGGGAAATGCCCAGCAATCCGTCGCAAGCCTTTTTCGATCTGGAAAAAGTGGCGGCGCTGGCCCACAAACACAAAATCCCCTTGATCATAGATTCAACCGTTGCCACTCCCGCTTTGCTGCGTCCTCTGGCACACGGAGCCGATATCGTGGTTCAATCGGTAACCAAATCGATGACCAGCAGCGGATTTTGTATTGCCGGCGCGGTTATCGCCCGTAAGAATCTTACCACTAATATTGACAATGACCAGCTAAAGGCAGATTTCTGCGCTTATCTCAAGCAGCTGCCAAACCGTGATACCGGGCCGAACCTGTCGCCCATGAATGCGCTGTTGGCTCTGAGCGACTTGCGCACTCTTCGTCCCAGAATGGACCAGCTGTCAAGGAACACCATGAAAGTGGCAACTTTCCTGGAAAGCCATAAGCAGGTCGAAAAAGTTGAATACCTTGGACTGAAATCCCATCCCCTTAACAAGCTGGCCTCGAAATATATGCATTTGGTTGACGCTGAGCATGACGATCTGTACGGCAAAAAAGTAAACCGCTACGGCCATCTGATGTCGTTCTGCGTCAAGGGAACCCACCAGGATACCCGGAAGGTGTTTGATGCCTTGCAGCGAATATGGAGGGCTACCGACTTGGGTCGCATCAAATCCGTGGCCACCATACCGACAATTTCCACCCATGCCCAACAGGGAGAGAAAGGCAGAAAGCTGGCCTGCATTCCCCCAAATCTTATCCGTTTGTGCGTCGGGGCCGAACACCCCGATGATATTATCAATGATCTTAACCAGGCGCTGGCTGTCCTTAAAGGGAAAAAACATCATATCACTTCACCGGAATTTTCCGCCGGAGGGGCATCTTCGGCTAAAATGCGGAAATAGTGTGCTATTAAAGGATATAACTAATCATGGATAAGCAGATATTATTTTACTCCACAAATCTTAAAGCCGAACCGGTTTCCTTAAAGGACGCCCTGCTCACCGGCCAGGCGCCGGACAAAGGTCTCTATCTGCCGGAGCAGATCCCGCAGATTCCGCTGGACGAGGTACTTTCCTTCAATGACCTGCCCTATCACCAGATCGCCTACGCCGTTCTCAAGCGCTACACCGAAGGCATGATCCCGGACGAGAAACTAAAAAGCATCTGCCGGGAATGCTACGATTACCAGGTGCCGTTGGAGAAGGTGTTCGACAATAACCACCTTATGCGGTTGGACCACGGCCCCACCGCCTCGTTCAAGGATTTCGCCGCCCGGATGATGGCCCGGTGGATGCGGTTCTTCCTGGAGCAGGACAAAAGCGACCTGGTGATCCTGACGGCCACCTCGGGCGACACCGGCAGCGCGGTAGCCCACGCCTTTCATAACATAGACCGCATCCACATGGTGGTTCTGTTCCCCAAGGACGAGGTCAGCGACCGCCAGCGCAAGCAGATGACCACTTTGGGCGGCAATGTTACCGTCCTCAGCGTGGACGGCAAGTTCGACGATTGCCAGGCCATGGTCAAGCAGGCCTTTACCGACCCCGATCTGAAAGACATTAGGTTCTCGTCGGCCAACTCCATCAACATCGGCCGGCTTCTGCCTCAATCGGTCTACTACGTCTACGCTTATGCCCGATTGGCGCGGGAGGGCCAGCCCGTGGTGTTCTCCGTTCCCTCGGGCAACTTCGGAGACATGATGGGCGGCCTGCTGGCCAAGCGGATGGGAGTGCCGGTGGAAAAGTTCGTCATCGCCACCAACGCCAACGACGAGTTCCCTAAATTCATCGAGAACGGCCGGTACGACAAGATCGAGCCGTCCCGGGTCTGCATCTCCAATGCCATGAATGTTGGCCACCCCTCGAACCTGGCCCGGTTGGTAAACCTCTACGGCGGGGCCATGGACGAGAAGGGGATCATCTCGAAAAATCCGGACATGGAGAGGATACGCCAGGACATATTCGCGGTCAGCATCACCGACGACGAGACCCGGGCCACCATCAAAGAGACATATGAAAAATACAAAACAATATTGGAGCCCCACGGCGCCGTGGCTTGGGCCGGCCTGATGCGGTATTTGAAGAGCGGCGAAAAACCGGAGCTGGCCATCTCCATCGAGACCGCCCACCCGGCCAAGTTCCCGGAGGAGATCACCCGCCTGATCGGCATCGACCCGGCCCTGCCGCCCAGCCTGTCTGAGGTGGAGAAAAAGCCGGAGCTGTACCTGCCGATGCGCAACGACTACGGCCAGTTCAAAAAAATACTGCTCGAGAAGTTTTCATGAAATATCTGGTAATACTCGGCGACGGCATGTCCGACCGCCCGGTGGCCAAGCTGAACGGCAAGACCCCTTTAATGGCGGCCAACAAACCGGCCATCGACCGGATCGCCCGGGAGGGGCGCTGCGGCCAGTTAGTAACAGTGGAGCCGGAGATGCCCCCCGGCAGCGAGGTGGCCAACCTGACGGTTTTGGGATACGACCCCAAGGAGTGCTACCAGGGACGCGGGGTGCTGGAGGCGGCCAGCCTGGGCATCGCCATCAAACCCACGGACGTGGCCATGCGCTGCAACCTGATCTGCGTCGAGGACGGCAGGATCAAGAACCACTCAGCCGGACATATTCCGACCGAGGAGGCCAAGGAGCTGATCGCTGATATTCAGGCCAAGCTGGGCACGGACATTGTTCGTTTCCACCCTGGCATCTCCTACCGGCACCTGCTGGTATTGTCGCAGGGCTCACCGGATTTCGAATGCTTTCCGCCGCATGACCACGTGGGCAAACTGATCACTGAGCTCATGGTCAAGCCGCGCACCCCGGAGGCCAAGGCCACGGCCGGGCTGCTGAACGACCTGATACTCCGCTCCCACGACATCCTGGCCAACCACCCGGTGAACCAGAAGAGAAAAAAAGAGGGGAAGGACCAGGCCAATTACATCTGGCCGTGGTCTCCGGGCCGCAAGCCGATGATGAAAACCTTCGGCGAACTCTACGGCCTCTCCGGTGCAGTGATATCGGCGGTGGACCTGATCAACGGCACCGGCGTCTATGCCGGCCTGGATGTGATCCCGGTCAAGGGCGCTACCGGGCTTTGGGACACCAATTACGAGGGCAAGGCCGACGCCGCCGTCGAGGCCCTGAAGGACCACGATTTCGTATACTGCCACGTGGAGGCCACCGACGAGGCCGGCCACTCAAAAGACCTTGACCTGAAGATCAAAACCATCGAATACCTGGACCAGCGGTTAGTGGCCAGGATCATGCGCCGGCTGGAAGAGGAAAAAATGGAGGCCGTGGTAGCAGTGCTGCCCGACCACGCCACGCCGGTGGAAATGGGCAACCACGTCAAGGATCCGGTGCCGGTGGCCATCTACGATCCCCGGGTCCCGGCCGATGGGGTCGAGGTTTATGACGAGGAATCGGTTAAAAGGGGAAGCCTCGGCCTGATGCACGGGAACGAATTCATAAAAAAACTGTTCGGCTGAAATGGTTTAAACCTGGCGAAAAAAATGCAATTATCACTGTGCTCATAGACCGCCGATTATCCGGCGGTTTAATATTGACTTTTAATGAGGGTTTTGATAACATCTCAACGATGAAACATTCACGTGAAAAGGCGCACTTTGGTCAATTCTCATGGAGGCTTTTATGAAAACAACATTTAACATGATCTACTGGAAGGGCAAGAAGTTCTGGGTGGGTAAACTTCTGGAACACCCAGAGATAATGAGCCAGGGCGAGACTCTCAAGGAGCTGGAGGAAAATCTGAAGGATGCCTACCAGTTGATGATGATGGATGAGGTCCCCGTTGAGCATAAGGTAAAGACGCTGGCACTTTCGGTATGAAGCGCAAGGAACTTATTAAAAGGCTTTCCGGTCTGGGGTGCATTCTGATGCGCCGGGGCGGGCGGCACGATTTGTTTAAAAACCCGTCAACCGGCAAACAACAGCCGGTTCCCCGGCATACTGAAATCGACGAGCATTTGGCGAAACATATCATTAAAGAATTATCATAAAAAGGGAGACGATCATGGCAAAAAAAGTGCTGTTGGCCACGGAAAAACCCTTCGCCAAGGCGGCGGTGGACGGAATCGCCAAGACATTCACTGAGGCCGGTTACGAACTGGTCAAACTGGAAAAATACACCGACAAGGCCGACCTGCTGAAGGCCGTGGCCGATGTTGACGCCATGATCATCCGCTCGGACAAGGCCGATGCCGCGGTGATCGAGGCCGGCCAGAACCTGAAGGTCATCGTCCGGGCCGGGGCCGGCTACGACAACATTGACCTGGCCGCCGCCAGCGCCAAGGGCATCTGTGCCATGAACACCCCGGGCCAGAACTCCAACGCCGTGGCCGAGCTGGCTATGGGAATGATGGTCTTTCTGGCCCGCAACAAATTCACCGAGGGCAACGGTTCGGAACTCAAGGGCAAGAAGCTGGGCATCCACGCCTACGGAAACGTGGGAAAATTAGTGGCCGCCATCGCCCGTGGTTTCGGAATGAATATCTGCGCCTTCGATCCTTTCGTGGAGAAATCCAAGATGGAGGCCGAAGGGGTCAAGGTCTTTGATAAGATGGAAGACCTCTATTCCCAGTGCGATTATATCTCCCTGCACATCCCGGCCAATGACAAGACCAAGAAGTCCATCAATCACAGCCTGCTGTCGATGATGAAGAAGGGCGCGGCCCTGATCAACACCGCCCGCAAGGAAGTGATCGACGAGGAAGGTCTCAAAAAAGTAATGACCGAGCGAGAGGACCTGAAATACGCCACCGACATCGCCCCGGACTGCCATGCCGAGATCGCCGAGAAGTTAGGCAACCGCTACCACGCCACCAAAAAGAAGATGGGGGCCGAGACCTCGGAGGCCAACATCAACGCCGGGCTGGCGGCCGCCAACCAGATAGTCAAATTCCTGGAGAAGGGCGATAGGACCTTCCAAGTGAATAAATAACCCCACCCCACCCTCCCCTCGAGGGGAGGGATTTGGGAGAGGTAAAAACAGGGCCAATCGGGCCCTGTTTTTTTTATTGCTTTTTGGGCGATAATTGTCTAATATATACCATGATCATATAATAATTAATCTTATCAAAGCAGGCGGATAATGGGCGGATTTTTTGGCAATATTTCAAAGACCGATTGTGTTCGGGATCTTTTTTACGGCACGGATTACCATTCCCATCTGGGCACCAAAAGAGGAGGGATGGCGGTCCTTAGCCCCGATGGTTTTACCAGGAAAATCCACAACATAGAGGCCGATTATTTCAGGGCGAAATTCGAACCCGACCTGGGAAGCTTCAGCGGCAACAGCGGCATCGGGATCATCAGCGATTTCGACGCCCAGCCGCTGATAATAAAATCGCACCTGGGGGAATTCGGCATCGTCACTGTCGGGAAAATAAGCAATTTAACCGAGCTGGAGGACCGGGCCTTTAAAAGCCACCAGCATTTCTCCGAAACCGGAGGCAAGGGAACCAGCCCTACGGAGCTGGCGGCCATGCTGATATCCGAGGGAAAAACTTTTGAAGAGGGTCTGGTCAACCTGCAATCCCTGATCAAGGGTTCATGTTCGGTTCTTCTGCTGACCGACCAGGGCATCTATGCCGCCAGGGACAAATTGGGCAGAACCCCGGTTGTTTTGGGCAGGAAGGGCGGGGCGTTTGCCGCGGCTTCGGAATCCAGCTCCTTCCATAATCTGGGGTATAGTATCGAGAGAGACCTGGGGCCCGGAGAAATCGTTTTGATGACGGCAGACGGCTGTGAGCAAAAGGCTAAGCCGGGCGATAAAATGCAGATATGTTCGTTCCTCTGGGTGTATTACGGCTATCCCAGCTCGAATTACCAGGGGATCAACGTTGAACAATGCCGATACAAATGCGGCGCCTTTCTGGCCCGGGATGATGACGCAAAAATCGATTACGTTGCCGGCATCCCGGATTCCGGGGTGGGCTATGCCATAGGATATTCCAACGGGAAACAGATCCCCTATATGCGCCCCTTGGTAAAATACACTCCGACCTGGCCCAGGAGTTTTATGCCCCAGAACCAGTCCACCAGGAACCTGGTGGCAAAAATGAAACTGATCCCCAACCAGCAGATCATCAAGGATAAAAGCATTGCCTTCTGCGAGGACTCCATAGTCAGGGGGACCCAGCTGCAGGACAACGTTCAGGTTATTTATGATTTCGGGGCCCGAGAAGTGCATATGAGAGTGGCCTGCGCGACGTTGCTTTT